>CANFGA010000383.1 GCA_947446335.1 Oxalobacteraceae bacterium
GGCACCTGATGTGACTTGCGCTGGCAACACGCGATTGCCGGCGCGCAAATCGATATCATGTCATCATGGGGCATGACATCGATCCCGCTACTCCCTTTATTCCCGCTCAACACGGTGTTTTACCCCGACGGCCACTTGCCGCTGCAAATATTCGAGGTGCGTTACCTGGACATGATCAGGAAATGCATCGCTACCGATACGCCTTTTGGGGTGGTCGGGCTCTTGCAAGGCAGCGAAGTGCGCAAACCTGGCCAGCAAGAGCACTTTGCCGAGGTGGGCACCATGGCTTACATCGAAAACTGGTTGTCGCCGCAGCCCGCCTTGATGCAGCTCTCTTGCCGCGGCGGACAACGCTTTCGCATCCTGTCGCGCGCGCGCCAAGCCAACGGCTTGTGGCTGGCCGAGGTCGAATTGATCGATCCTGACACCGTGCTGGCGATTCCGTCCGAATTGCAAGACGTCGCCGACGCCCTCGGTACGCTGATCCGTTCGCTGCAAGAGCGCGCCATTGCGCCCGATCAAATGCCGATCAGCGCGCCATTTCGCCTCGATGAGTGCGACTGGGTGGCCAACCGCTGGTGCGAATTGCTGGACTTGCGCCAGGATCAGCGCCAGCGCCTGCTGGAGCAGCCCAGCCCCCTGGTGAGGCTGGAACTGGTGCAAGACTTGCTGAACGAGCAGGACTGGTTGGGGTAACCCTTTACACTGCGAACAGCTTGTCGTAAGCGGCCAGCAAGGTGGTGTGCATCGCGCTGCCTTGCATGTCGGGGCCGAGCGTGTCCAGACCGAAGAAGCGCTCGCTGCGGTCCAGCAAGGCGCTTGCCTGGCGCACTGCCTCTGCTCCATACAGCATCACCAGCGAGCGCTGGTAGTTTGCGACATCGTCGACATTGAGCATGCTCGCCACGCAGCGGTAAACCAGGCGGCGGGTCGGGTTCATGTCCTTGAAGTGGTGGATCCAGTCGCAGCCCTCCAGGATCGCGTCCTGGTCGCCGGTAGCCAGTGCCAGCAGCGTCTTCAGTTCGCCGATCCGCAATTGCTTCCACGCAGTGCCCAGCGGTATCGCCAGACCCAGGATTTCCCATAGCGGGCGCTCGTCGTTGAGGTTCATCGTCTGCAAGTCTTGCAGCAAGGCGCCGGCTTCGTCCTCGGACAACTGGTCCAGGTTCAGCAGCGCCGGGCGGATCGCATTGCCGACGCTGTTGTTTTCCCATTCCAGGTCTTCGACCGGATAAATCTCGGAGAAACCCGGCACCAGGATGCGGCAGCTGTAGGCGCCCTGTTCGCTGAAGTCCGACACGTAGATGTCCTTGTCGTCATTGTGGATGCAGTCGACCAGCCAGTGGTAGTCTTCCTCGGTGGTGGTGCTGAAGTTCCAGTCGACGAACGGGAAGTCGGGCTGGTCGCTCATGAAGTTCCAGCTGATCACGCCGCTCGAGTCGACGAAATGGATTTCCAGATTGGCCACGGCCGAAATTTCGCTCATGTCGAAACCCGGTTCCGGGAAGCCTTCCAGTGAATCGAGTGCGCGCCCTTGCAGCAATTCGGTCAACGCGCGTTCCAGCGCGATTTCGAAGCGCGGGTGCGCGCCATAGCTGGAAAACACGCCCTGATCCTTGGGATGCACCAGGGTCACGTTCATGACCGGGTACAGGCCACCCAAGGAGGCATCCTTGACCATGATGCCGAAACCGGCATTGCGCAAGCCCTTGATGCCGGCAGCGATGTTGGGAAAGCGCGCAATGACTTCGTCGGGCACTTCCGGCAGACACAAGCCTTCGCTGATGATGCGGTACTTGATGGCCCGCTCGAAAATCTCGGACAGCGCCTGGGTGCGCGCTTCCATCAATGTGTTGCCGGCCGCCATGCCGTTGCTGACATACAGGTTGCCGATGATGTTGACCGGAATGTAAGCCTGTTCGCCGTCGCGCAAGCGGGTGTAGGGCAAGGCGCAGATGCCGCGCGCGACATTGCCCGAATTCAAGTCAACCAGCACCTCGGCATCGATCTCGCTATCCGGATTGTAAAAATCCATCAGTTCGGCATTGAGCAAGCCGTCCGGCCATGCGCCGTCTTCGGTCGGTGCGAACCAGCGCTCTTGCGGATAATGGACGAAAGGGCGGTTGGCGCGGGTTTCCCCAAGGTAGAAATGGGTCCAGAAATAATGCGTGCCCAGGCGCTCGAAGAATTCACCGTAGGCGCTGGCGCGCGCAGCCAGTTCGGTCGCGCCCTTGCCGTTTGAAAACAGCATCGGGCATTCATTGTCTTTCATGTGGGTCGACCAGATGCCGTCGACCTCGTGCAGCAGCGATGATTCGTTCAGATGAAAACCGCGCGCAGCCAGTTTTGCCTGCATCGTGGCGATCGTCGATTCTAGGGCGGCGTCTTTGCCGGGAATAAAGGTTTTCATCGAATTTCCTCAGTGCGGGGTAATGGGATAGAGAATTGGGACTGATACAGGTATCAACGCAGGGACAAATACAGGAAGTAAAAAAAGAAGTAAAGCAAAGAGCAGGGCGCAACCGGCCATTTTGCCGGCCGGCTCCATTGTCGATGGCTCAGAAGTAGCGCAAGCCGAGCGCGGCCTTGACTTGATCGGCCGTTTGGGCCGCCACCGACCTGGCCTTGAAGGTGCCTTCTTTCAACATTTGCATGATGTAGCCGTGATCTTCGGCCAGCGCTTCGCGCCGCGCCCGTATCGGCGCCAGCAATTCTTGCAAGACCGTTTCCAGCCTGGCCTTGACGATGCTGTCACCTAAACCGCCGCGCACATAATGTGCCTTCATTTCGGCCAGCGCCGCTTGTTCGGTATCGAAGGCATCGAGATAAATGAAGGCGACGTTGCCTTCGAGGTGGCCCGGGTCCTGTACCCGCAGATGTAGCGGATCCGTGTACACTTTCTTGACGGCGGCGCGGATTTCATCGGGGCTGGCGCCCAGATTGATCGTGTTGCCGAGCGACTTGCTCATCTTGGCCTTGCCATCGATGCCAGGCAGGCGGCCGATTTCCGGCACCAGCGCTTTTGATTCGACCAGTACCTCGGTGCCGGTGATGCGGTTGAAGCGGCGCACGATTTCATTGCTTTGCTCGATCATCGGAATCTGGTCTTCGCCCACCGGCACCAGCGTCGCCTTGAAAGCGGTGATGTCGGCTGCCTGGCTCGCCGGATAGGTCAAAAAGCCGGCCGGAATGTCGCGCTCGAAGTTGCGCAGGCGAATTTCTTCCTTGACCGTCGGATTGCGCTCCAGGCGCGCCACGGTGACCAGATTCAGGTAGTAAAACGTCAATTCGGCCAGTTCCGGAATCTGCGACTGGATGAAGATCGTCGATTGCGCCGGATCGATGCCAACCGCGAGGTAGTCGAGCGCGACTTCAACCACATTGCGGTGCACCTTGTCGGTGTCATCCATGTTGTCGGTCAGTGCCTGGGCATCGGCCAGCATGACGAATTGCTGATAGCGCTCTTGGTAAGCGACGCGGTTGCGCAAGCTGCCCACGAAATGGCCGAGGTGCAGCGGGCCGGTCGGACGGTCGCCCGTCAGGATCACGGGTGCGCTGGTCGATGTGGTGGACTCAATAGGGGAGGGCGTGGTCAAGCTCATCTTGGTTCCTGTGGGTTTGCTGTCGGGCGCGGTGCGCTGACAAAAAACGCCGCCCGGAAGGCGGCGTTGGGGGCACAGCGCCGTGCTGCTGGAGGCACGATGCCGGCGGGGCCAGCTCAGCGCGATGTTTCATGGCGGTATGGTTGCAGTTCGGCAGCGCCCTGTCAAGCGCTGGCCGCGTTCGGACCATCAGTTGCCATGCCCATGTTGCCCGACAGCGGGCTCTGGCACCCGGTGATGCGGGTTACTGGACGATACTGATCATTTCGACATCGATTTCAGGACTCTTCAGGAAGTCATTTTCGATTTCGCCGTGGATCACGATCAGTGTCTTGTCATCGATTTTTTGCAAGGGGAAATCTTCAGCTTCGATTTCGACCCGGATTTCTCCGGTGCCGTCTGAAAACA
>CANFGA010000384.1 GCA_947446335.1 Oxalobacteraceae bacterium
CAGGGTAAAATAGAAGGTTGGTCGACGATATTGTACGGCCTGTATGGGCGCACAGTGCTTGCGCGCCCTTGTTTTTCGATTGATTGCCGATTCATTGTCGATGCATTGTCGATCCATTGCTGTCATTTCACCCCCTTTCAACTCATTTCAATTCACTGCATGCATTCGCTTTCCGATTTTGATTTCCATTTGCCGCAAGAACGCATTGCGCAAACTCCGTTGCCAGAGCGCAGCGCATCGCGCCTGCTGCACCTGGCTGGCGAGACCCTGTTCGATCGCAGCTTCGTCGACATCGTCGACCAGTTGCAAGCGGGCGACTTGCTGGTGATGAACGACACGCGCGTGCTAAAGGCGCGCTTCTTTGGCCAGAAGGCCAGCGGCGGCAAGGTCGAAGTGCTGATCGAGCGCGTGCTCGATCCTCGCACCGTGCTGGCCCAGGTGCGCGCCTCGAAGTCGCCGCTGCCCGGTGGCAGGATGCGCCTGGCCGATGCGTTTGATGTCACCGTGGGGATGCGTGCCGGCGAATTCTTCACCTTGACGTTCGAGTCCGACGTGTTCGAACTGATCGAGGCGCATGGCCGCTTGCCGCTGCCGCCTTACATCGAGCACGCAGCCGATGCTTTCGACGAGACGCGCTACCAGACCGTGTTCAACAAGGTGCCGGGCGCGGTCGCCGCGCCGACCGCCGGCCTGCATTTCGATCAGGCGCTGCTGGACCGGCTGCAAGCGAAGGGCGTGCAATTTGCCTATGTCACGCTGCACGTGGGCGCCGGCACCTTCCAGCCGGTGCGCGCCGAAGTGCTGGCCGAGCACAACATGCACACCGAGTGGTACACGGTGCCGCCAGCCACCGTCGATGCGGTGCGCCAGGCCCAGGCTGCCGGGCGCGATGTGGTCGCGGTCGGCACCACCAGCTTGCGCGCGCTGGAATCGGCGTCGCAATCGGGTACGCTCGAAGCAGGCAGCGCCGACACCGCGCTCTTCATCACGCCCGGTTACAAGTTCAAGACGGTGACGCGTTTGATCACCAATTTCCATTTGCCGAAGTCGACCCTGCTGATGCTGGTGTCGGCCTTCGCCGGCTTCGACCAGATCCGCAGCGCCTACGCGCATGCAATCGCCGAACAATACCGCTTCTTCAGCTATGGCGACGCGATGCTGTTGACTACCGAAATGCGCGACTCCAAGAAAGCTCCAACATGTTGAAATTCGAATTGCTGAAGACCGATACCAGCGGCCTGACCCACGCCCGGCGTGGCCGGATGACGCTCAACCACGGCGTCGTCGAGACGCCGATCTTCATGCCGGTGGGCACCTACGGCACCGTGAAGGCGATGTCGCCGCTCGAATTGAAGGAGATCGAATCCCAGATCATCCTCGGCAATACCTTCCATCTGTGGCTGCGCCCGGGCAACAACACGCTCGCCAAGTTCGGCGGCTTGCACGAGTTCATGGGCTGGGACAAGCCGATCCTGACCGATTCCGGCGGCTTCCAGGTGTTTTCGCTGGGCGCGATGCGCAAGATCACCGAAGAGGGCGTGCATTTTTCATCGCCGATCAATGGCGACAAGCTGTTCCTGTCGCCCGAAGTGTCGATGCAAATCCAGCGCGTGCTGAACTCCGACATCGTCATGCAATTCGACGAATGCACGCCGTACGAGATCGATGGCCGCCCGGCAACAAACGATGAGGCGGCCAAATCGATGCGCATGTCGCTGCGCTGGGCCCAGCGCTCGAAGGACGAATTTATCAAGGGCGAAAATCCCAATGCGCTGTTCGGCATCGTCCAGGGCGGCATGTTCGAAGAGCTGCGCGACGAATCGCTGGCCGGGTTGGAAGATGTCGGCTTTCCCGGCATCGCGATCGGCGGCCTGTCGGTGGGCGAACCGAAGGAAGACATGATGCGCATGCTGGCCCACGTCGGCCCGCGCCTGCCTGCCAACAAGCCGCATTACCTGATGGGCGTGGGCACGCCGGAAGACCTGGTTGCCGGCGTTTCCAATGGCATCGACATGTTCGATTGCGTGATGCCGACCCGCAATGCGCGCAATGGCTGGTTGTTTACCCGCTTTGGCGATGTCAAGATCAAGAACGCGCGCCACAAGGATGACAAGGCGCCATTGGATGAGTCGTGCAGCTGCTATGCTTGCCGCAATTTTTCGCGCGCTTATTTGCACCATCTGCACCGCTCCAAGGAGATCCTGGGAGCGCGCCTGAACACGATCCACAATCTCCATTATTATCTGGACTTGATGCGCCAGATGCGCGAAGCGCTGGACCAGGATCGTTTCCCTGCCTTCGTCCAGCAATTCCACGCGGAGCGCGCGCGCGGCGTTTGAGATGCTCGATGGACCTCGCATCACCCCGGTGGACAAAAGATTTTGCCCGCCGGATACACCGGCCGGCCTGATGCAGTCCTGCCAATGCTAGAATATAGCGCTATTTTTTAAACTAAAATCTGGAGTTACAGTGTTCATTTCCAATGCTTACGCGCAATCCCCACTCGACGGCCTCGGCATCAGCAGCAATCTGACCAGCTTCCTGCCGTTGGTCCTGATGTTCGTGGTCATGTATTTCCTGATGATACGCCCGCAGCAAAAACGCGCCAAGGAACAACGGGCGATGATGGATGCGCTGGCCAAAGGCGATGAAGTGGTCACCGCCGGTGGTATCCTGGGCCGCGTCACCAAGGTCGTCGATGCGTATGTCACGGTCGAAATGGCTGCCGGCACCGAAGTCGTGATTCAGAAAAGCTCGGTCACGATGCTGTTGCCAAAAGGCACTCTGAAGTCGCTGTAAGATCGTCACGAGCGGCCCTGCGCCAGGCGCGGGGCCGTGCCATTGATCCCTCGGACAAGTCTCCCGCGCCGCCACCGCGCCGGGATGTGATGCGGCATCCGACGCGCAACCCTGAACGCTGAACTCATATGAATCGCTATCCTGTCTGGAAATACATCGTCATCGCCGTCTCCCTGTTGCTGGGCGCGCTGTACACGGTGCCCAATTACTTCGGTGAGTCGCCGGCGCTGCAAGTGACCAGCGGCAGATCGACCGTCAAGGTGACGAACGAGTTGACGGCCATGGTCGACGCTGCGCTGAAAAAGGCCAACATCAGTTCGGAAGGCGCCAGTTTTGACGGCGCCGGCGCTCATCCATCGCTGCGCGTGCGCTTCACCAGCCCCGACACCCAATTCGCGGCCAAATTGCTGCTGGAAAAAGAGTTGAATGCCGATCCCCAGGATCCGACCTACCTGGTCGCGCTCAATTTGCAACCGAATACCCCGCAATGGCTGCAAAGCTTGCGCGCCTTGCCGATGTACCTCGGACTCGACTTGCGCGGCGGCGTACATTTCCTGATGCAAGTCGATGTCAAGGCCGCTCTCGACACCCACATGAAGGGCGTGCAAGCCAGCGTGCGCAGCATGTTGCGTGACAAAAACGTGCGCCATGCCGGCATCACCAAGGTTGGCGATGCGATCGAAATCACGTTCCGCGATGCCGATACCCGCAACAAGGCGCGCGATGAATTGTCGTCGCAGATGCCGGACCTGGCCTTCGTCGATGCCGCTGCCGGCGCCGACCTGAAGCTGATCCTGACGCTGAAACCGGCGGCGCTGAAGAGTACGATGGACAATGGCGTGAAGCAAAACATCGCCACGCTGTCCAAGCGCGTCAATGAACTCGGCGTGGCCGAACCGATCATCCAGCAGCAGGGCGCCGATCGCATCGTGGTCCAGTTGCCGGGCGTGCAAGACGTCGCCCGCGCCAAGGCCATCATCGGCCGCACGGCGACGCTGGAAGTGCGGATGGTCGATGAAACCATCATCCCTGGCACCGAATTGTCGAGCGCGATTCCTTTCAATTCCGAGTTGTTCACGGTCGGCAAGAGCGTGCCGGTGGTGCTGTCGAAGGACATCATCTTGTCGGGCGATTCGATTTCCAGCGCCACTGCCAGTTTCGACCAGAACCAGCAATCGGCGGTCTCGATCGACTTGAACGGCGAC
>CANFGA010000385.1 GCA_947446335.1 Oxalobacteraceae bacterium
CGTTCGCCGCGCGGCGCCGAAATATCGCGCCAGAAGATCACGGTATCGATCAGCTTGGCGATGCGCGGCACCTTCAAGCCCGAAATGGCGATTTCATCGAGGCCGTATTTGATGACCACGCGGCAAATCCTGAGCAGCCGCACAAATTTGAAAATCATGTCATGTCCAATGGTGTTTTCTTTGCTGCATTGAGCGCCAGCGCCCGTTCCAACGCCTGTTCCAACTTCACCACGCGCTTGGCGGCGCGTTCGACGTCGTCGCGCAAGCGCACCACGTCCCCCCCGAAGCCCTCGACGCTGCCTGGCCGCACCAGCAGCGGCTGCTCTTGCTGCAAGTACTCGACCAGGTTCTCGGCCAGCCGTTGCTGGCCATTGACGACGGCGTCGACGCCCGCCTTGGCGCCGGCGACGATGCGCCTGGCGGCGATCTGGCCGACGATCGCTTCCAGGTCGTGCTCGGCATCCCAGCGCAGCGACTTGCTCAGCTGCGAGATCGCATTGGCGAATTCGGCGTCGCCCTCGATGTTGACATAGGAAAATGCGCGCGCCGGATTTTGCACGATCAACGGCAGGTCGGCCAACTGGAGCCGGATCGTCACGTTCGACACCGCATCAGCCGATGCCGCTTCGAGCATGCCGTCACCGGTCACGCGCAGCAGCAGGACGAAGGCGCCGACATCGATGCCCGCTTGCTTGCCTGCATGCAGTGCCAATTGGCGACTGGCCCAGGGCTGTTGTGCCAGCAAATGGTTGATTACCGCGATGACAGGTGCCATGAGTCGCTCGATAGTGAGGGGGAAATATCAGCCCGGATGAAAAAACCGCCCGGTAACGGGCGGCGCACTCGATGCAACGGATGTTCGGTTGCCGTTCAGTTGTTGTTCAGTTGTTGAATGCCAGCCAGCACCCAGCCGCCATTGCCTGCTACCGGCTTCGACATGTTCCAGACTTCAGCAAACGGCTCGGGCAACGCATCTTGCGCCGGCTTGATGGTGCCGTTGAACTTGACGCTGGCCAGGTAATCGCTGTCGGTCGTTTCGATGCCGAGCAATTCGGCAGCGATCGTCACGACATCGGTGTATTCGGGCGCAGCGCCGCGCTCGGAGATCTGGATCTTGAGCTCGGCAAACACTTCCGGCGTCGTGAATTCGCGGATGTCGTTGACATCAGCCTTGTCCCAGGCCGCCTGCAAGCGGATGAAGTTCGACTTGGCGTGACGCAAAAAAGCGGCTTCGTCGAAATCTGCTGGCACGCCCCACTGTCCTGACACCGGAGCCGATACCGGCGCCAACGCAGGTGCGGCGTCAACACCCGGCTTGTTCAGCGAAGGGCCAGACGCAGGAATGTCGAACGTCTGCGGCTGCAAGCGCGAACCGATCTCGGGCGTATTGCCGGCACCTTGCGGCGTGCGCTCGAACGGCGAATTGTTGCTGTTGTTGCTGCTTCTGGCGCGGATCATCCGGTAGATGAAGAACCCGGCCAGCGCCAGCAGCGCCACCATCAAGAGCGAACCGAGCATGCCGGCCATCGCGCCGCCCAGACCGAGGTGCGACAGCAAGGCGCCGATGCCCAAGCCAAGCAAGGCGCCGCCCAGCATCCCTTTCCATGCGCTGGCGGGCTTGGCAGCTGCAGCCGCGCCGGCCGCTCCTGCTGCAGGGGCCGCCGCCGGAGCGGCTGCAGGCCGGGGAGCCGGCGCGGGTTGCTGCGCCTGGCGTGTCACGTTCGTCGATTGGCGTCCGAACGAACTGCCGCCGCCCATCTTGCGCGCCTGCGCTTCGGTCAACATCGTGATCATCATCAAGCCCAGCATCAGACTGACCAGCCATTTTTTCATCGTCATGCAGTACTCCTACAGTTTTATTCCAGTGTGCAAAGCGGCGATACCAGCCGTCAGGTTGTAGTACTGGACCCGTTCGAGGCCGGCGTCCTGCATCATCGTTTTCAATGTTTCCTGATCCGGATGCATGCGGATCGATTCTGCCAGATAACGGTAACTTTCGGCGTCGCCGGCGATTTTTTGCCCCAGCCATGGCAAGACCGAGAATGAATAGACGTCATACGGCTTTTGCAGCGCGGTAGCCACCTTGGAAAACTCCAGCACCAGCAACTTGCCGCCCGGTTTCAGCACGCGCCGCATTTCGGCCAGCGCCACATCCTTGTGCGTCATGTTGCGCAGACCAAAGGCGACGCTGACACGGTCGAAATAATTATCGGGAAACGGCAACTTTTCCGCATCGCACAGCAAGGCCGGGGTCGACAAGCCGCTGTTGAGCAGCCGGTCGCGCCCGACTCGCAGCATCGATTCATTGATGTCGGTGAGCCAGACTTCGCCCGATGGGCCCGCTTGCTTGGCGAAAGCCTTGGCCAGGTCGCCGGTGCCGCCGGCAATGTCGAGCACCTTGAAACCGGGGCGCACCGCTGCATGGGCGATCGTGAAGGTCTTCCACAGTCTGTGCAAGCCAGCCGACATCAGGTCGTTCATGACGTCGTACTTGGCGGCGACCGAATGGAATACCTTCGCGACCTGATGCACTTTTTCGTCTTCGGAGACGGTCTTGTAACCGAAATGGGTCGTGTTGGTCATGGTCGTGTTGGTCGTGTTGGTCGCATTGTTGGCAGGGGCGGCGTTGCCGGCATCAGCAGGCAGCAGCTTGGCATGTTTGCATTATACAAGTGCGCGCGGCTGCCAGTGCGTGCCGCAGGATTTCGATTTTCAATCGCTGCTCAATGCTTGTGGCCACAGGAGCCGCCTGCTGCAGGCGCTGGTGGCGCGCTATGGTCGCGCCCGCTGTCACCGACAAAACCGGCCGCCTCCAGGCGCGCCAGATAGTCTTGCCACAACTGGGCCTGATTCGCGCCCAAGTGGTACAGATAATCCCACGAATACAAGCCGGTGGTGTGACCGTCGGAAAACGTCGGCTGCACCGCGTAGTTGCCGACCGGGTCCAGCGCCGTGATGCCCACGCCGCGCTTACCCGTTTGCAATACCTCCTGGCCGGGGCCGTGGCCGCGCACTTCGGCCGACGGCGAATACACGCGCAGCAGCTCGAACGGCAGCGCATATTCGGCGCCGTCATCGAAAGCGATTTCCAGCACGCATGACTTCGAGTGCAGCGTCAGCGCGCTCGGCTGCGGCGTGGGAGCCGATTGTTTGGAACCTGTCGTTGTCATTTTCTTCCTCGAATTTGATTAATTCTGAATCATTTAGCTCTGAATCATTTAACTCTGGCCAGACTGGCCGTTCAAGCGTGCAGCGATCGCTGCGCCCAGTTGCGCCAGCAGCGCAGCGCGCGCCGTCAGCACGCTCGGTGGCGTGCTGCGCCGCACTAGCGCCCATGTCGGATCAGGAAAGTGCGCATCGTCCAGGAAGCGCGGAATCACATGCCAATGCAAGTGCGGCGTCATGTTGCCAAAGCTGGCCAGATTGACCTTTTCCGGCTGCAACACGTCGCGCAGCGCCAGTTCGACTTGCCACACGATGGACATCATGTGATTGCGCTCGGCATCTGGCAAATCGGTCATTTCCTTGACATGGTCTTGCCAGACGACGCGGCAAAAACCGGGATAGGCGGCATCGTCGACCAGCAGTACCGCGAGCTTGTCGTCGCGCCACAACACGCCCGTTAATGCTGCCGGCGTGGCCAGCAGCGTGCACAGGTCGCAGTCGACCTGCGCGTCGCCCGCCCCCTTGATGCCACTGTCGATGTCACCCTCGATGTCACCCTTGATAGCGCTCTCGTCGATACCCTCGATGACACCCTTGATGACGCTCTTGAGGACCCCCTTGATGACGCCGTCGGTCACACCAGCACCCGCTCGATGCCGCCGTCGCTGGCGCGCTTGACGTAGTCGGGCATCCAGTTCGGTCCCAGCAAATGCTTGGCCATCTCGACGACGATGTAATCGGCGGTGGTGCCCGAATCGTCATCGTAGCGCGACAAACCCTGCAGGCACGACGGGCAGCTGGTCAGGATCTTGACTTCGCCATCGAAAC
>CANFGA010000386.1 GCA_947446335.1 Oxalobacteraceae bacterium
TATCTGGCTGGCTGGCCACGCAAGCGATGCCGCTTGACGCCAGGCCCGCCGCCGCCCCTGCCGGCGCGCTGCCGATCCAGTGCGGCGGCATCACCCATGGTGCCAACTGATGAAAAAAATACTCCTCACTCTCGCCGCCATCGCCGCCTTGACGCTCGCTGGCGCAGCGGGTCTGGCTCTATGGCCAGGCGACGATATCGGCGCCCCGGTCAGCCAAAGCCCGGCCTTGAATCGCACCGATCTGGTCGCGCGCGGCGCCTATCTGGCCAAGGCTGGCGATTGCATGGCCTGCCACACGCCGCGCGGCAGTGCAGACTATGCCGGTGGGCGCGCCATCGAGACCCCGTTTGGCGCCATCATGTCGCCCAACATCACATCCGACAAGGAACATGGAATCGGCAACTGGAGCGCCGACGATTTCTGGCGCGCGCTGCACAACGGCAAGAGCAAGGATGGCCGCTTGCTGTATCCGGCCTTCCCATACACCAACTACACGAAAGTCTCGCGCGCCGACGCCGATGCGCTGCATGCATTCTTCCAGAGCGTACCAGCCGTGCCCAAGGCCAACTTGCCGCATCGATTGCGTTTTCCCTACGATCAGCAAATCGCTCTCGCTGCCTGGCGCACGCTCTACTTTCGCCCGGCCGTCTGGCGCGACCAGAGCGATCAAAGCATCGCATGGAACCGCGGCGCCTATCTGGTCAATGGCCTGGGCCATTGCAGCGCCTGCCACAGCAGCCGCAATCAACTAGGCGCGACCGAGGACGGTTTGTCGGGCGGTTTGATTCCGATGCAGGGCTGGTATGCGCCATCGCTCACATCCGGCGCCGAAGCGGGAATGAAAGATTGGGAGTCCGTCCATATCGTGCAATTGCTCAAGACCGGTGTGGCGCCAGGGGCGAGCGTGTCAGGACCGATGGCCGAGGTAGTCAAGGCCAGCTTGCAGCACTTGAGCGATGAAGATCTGGGGGCAATGGCAGTGTATCTGAAAACCCTGCAGGTGGCGCCCACAGCGCGGCGCGCGCCAGCAGCGGCGCCGTCGCCTTACATCGCTAGGGCAACCGAAGTCCAGCTCAAGGCCGGTGCCAAGCTGTATGAAACTCACTGCATCGATTGCCACCAGGCCAATGGCAGCGGCATCGCGCCAGCCTATCCGGCACTGGCCGGCAACCGGGCGTTGACGATGGAGCAAGCGGTCAATCCGATCCGCAGCGTGCTGCACGGCGGCTTTGCGCCTGGAACTGCTGGCAATCCGCGCCCTTACGGGATGCCACCGTTCGGCCCACTGCTGGACGACGCCGAAGTGGCGGCCGTGGTCAGCTATGTGCGCCACGCCTGGGGCAACGAGGCGCCGCGGGTGTCGGCGCTCGAGGTCAACCGCCAGCGCAGCGTGCCGCTCGATTAGCCGAGAAATTTTCTGCTCATCTGGAGAGCCGTTGGTCTGATCAATATCGGACCGACGGCGAGAGATCTTGCTGCTTAGCGGAACTTGCTGCTCGCGCCAGTCTTCAGGTCGATCGCGTAGCGCCCGCCGCTGTCGGTGACGATGACTTCATCGGGCGGCTCATCGCCCGACAAGGCACCTTCGATGACCGCCAGACCTTCACCCTTGCGGATCAACGGATCGCAGCGCTCATAGACATTGGTGCAGCCTGTGCCAGCGATCAACGCCTGCACGATCGCCACTTTCCACGCATCGACGCCGCCGGCTTGAAATTGGCAGATCAGATAGCCTTTTTCGCCGCCGAAGCTGTCCACCAGCAAGCCAGGCAAGCCATCTTCTTCCGCATTGACCAGCCGCAGCAGAGCGCCCGCTGCACCCTTCTTCAGGTGCTTGTCCAGCGCCGCCTTGACGCGGCGCTTGATCATCGCATGGTCGATCACTTCGTTTGGATCGAAGCTCCAAACCCGGGCCCGGATTTGCGAGCGCGAATTGTAGGCTGCGCGCGCCAGAAATTTGGTCGACGACGATTGCACCAGCGCGGTCGAGCCCGGCTTCATTTTTTCCTGTGGCTTGCCGTCGACGCGTTCGATGGCCGACGCATAGATCCACGGATCGCCGGCCAGCAAGCTCTTTTCCTTGCCCTGTTTGATGGTAATGATCAGCATGGGGTTCCTAGCGTTGTGCCTTGAATGTGTCGCGCTCGATCTGGGCAGTCGACTCGCCGTCGGTCAGCCAGATCTGGCCATCTTGTATCGTGCATTGCAATTGCATGTTGCGCTGCGCCAGCGCCGCCAGATCAAGCGCGGCACTTGAGGGCAAATTGATCACCGACAAGTTCTTGGCGCGCTCGAGTTTGCCGGCGATCTGCTTCCACCACAGATGGCTGGTCGCGCCATAGCTGTAGATGATGACGCGCTCGGAGCGCCCGCACGCTTTCAAGATCCGCTTTTCGTCGGGCTGGCCCACTTCGATCCAGAGTTGAATCGCGCCGGTCAAGTCTTTCAACCACAGGTCGGGCTCGTCGACATCGAACAAGCCCTTGGTGAAAACCAGCGCCTCGTCGGCGTGGATCGCAAATGCCAGCAGGCGCACCATCAGGCGCTCGTCGGTTTCGGACGGATGGCGCGCCAGCGTCAGCGCATGATTCTGGTAATAATTGCGGTCCATGTCTGCAATCTGCAGATCGGCTTTGAAAATTGTTGCTTTAAGGGCCATCGTTCTGCCTGAGTGATATTGTTAGCAATGAGTTTGCGCCAGGCATGAAAGCCTGACGCGGTTATTTGAAGACGACCGTCTTGTCGCCGTTTTGCAAGATGCGGTGCTGGACAAACCATTTCACCGCGCGCGCCAGCACCACGCATTCGACATCGCGCCCGATCGCGGACAAGGTGTCGGCATCCATCGCATGGTCGACCCGCTCCACATCCTGTTCGATGATCGGACCTTCATCGAGGTTGCCGGTGACAAAGTGCGCGGTGGCGCCGATCAGCTTGACGCCGCGCTGATGCGCTTGCGCATACGGCTTGGCACCCTTGAAGCTGGGCAAGAAGGAATGGTGGATATTGATCGCCTTGCCCTTCATCGCATCGCACAGTTCTGGTGACAGGATCTGCATGTAACGCGCCAGCACCACCAGATCGATGTCATGGGTAGCGATCAGCTCGAGGATGCGCGCTTCCTGTGCCGCCTTGGCCGATGCGGGCGCGCCGGTCGCCAGCGGCAAATGGTGAAACGGAATATTGTAGCTGGCCGCCAACTGGTAAAAATCCATGTGATTGGACACGATGGCGGGAATCTCGACCGCCAGCAAGCCGCTCTTGTAGCGAAACAGCAAGTCGTTCAGGCAATGCCCGATCTTCGATACCATCAGCATCACGCGCGGCTTGGTGCGCGCATCGTGCAACTGGCCATTCCATTGCGCCGCCTGCGACAATGCCGCAAAATCGGCGCGCAGCGAAGCGTCGTCCACGCCGGCATCTTCCAGCGAAAAATGCACCCGCATGAAAAACAGCTTCGATTCCTGATCGCCGAATTGGGCCGAATCGATGATGTTGCAGCCATGCTCGGCCAAAAAGCTCGACACGCGCAGCACGATGCCACGCTGGTCCAGACAGGACAGGGTCAATATATATTGCGGATGCATCATGTTGGGCGGGGGGGTCGTCTGCAAGGGCCGTATTGTCGCATGCCTAAGGCCGCGACTGCGGCCGATCACCGTCAGTTTGCAACACGCAGGCCGTGCTGCATGGACCGCGCGACGCACGCGTCGAAATAATGCCCCATTGATGGAACTTGACGCGGACCCAGGCGTCTATCTTTTGGTTTTTGCATTACATCGTCCGGAACCAGCACGGAAATCCGCCTGTTGACATTCCCCATCGAGGTGAATCATGTTATCGCGCTTCATCAGCCCCGCACTCTCCCCTGCGTTCAAGGCGGCACTTGGACAGCATACCGAACTCCAGCTATCCTTCTGCACCGAGATCGGCAACAAGATGCTGACCGCATCGCAGCAGATGATGCAATTGAATCTGCAACTGATGCA
>CANFGA010000387.1 GCA_947446335.1 Oxalobacteraceae bacterium
TCTTGCTTTGTCCGGTCAGAAACAACACCGGTGTACTGTCTTGCCACGCCCCTACCAGGCCGGTCAGAATGTTGGTCGCTCCCGGGCCGCTGGTAGCGTAACATACCCCCAAGCGCCCGCTACGCCGCGCATAGCCATCGGCAGCCATCGCACTGGCTTGCTCATGATGATTGCACATGTAACGCAGACCACCGGGGCGGCCCAACGTATCAACCAAGTGCATCATCATCCCCCCGTTGAGCAGGAAGACATAGTCGGCTCCAATATTCAGCAGGCGCAAGGCGATATAGTCAGCGACACGTATTTTCATGTTGTTTCAATAATCTCAGTTGGGGTAACAATGCTGGAAAAAGCTTGCTGTTCAGACTGAAACGAAGTAACTGCACGCGCGACGGCCTCATGAATCAACGACGTATCTACTGAATAGACCAGGAAATTAGCTCCCAGAGCCAAAGCAGTGGCAATATCCTTCTGACTACGCACCATCATGCCGGCAGCCTTGCCGGCCGCGCGTATCTGGGCGATCGAGCGCTCGACTACCTCGGTGACACGCGGGTGCTTGGTATCACCGTCACAACCGAGCGCGACCGAAAGGTCGTAAATTCCCATGTAAATCACGTCGAGTCGAGGAATCGCACAGATACGTGCCAGATCGGCCACGGCGCTTTCATTTTCGATGATCACGCAGGAGAGAGAGAAATCATTATTGAGCTTGCCCGAACGATTGTCAGGCGGATTGGCATACTGTGCAGCACGCGTAAATGGGTTGTAGCCCCTTGTCCCCAGAGGCGGGTATTTCGCCATCTTGACAACGGCTTCAGCCTCGCTGGCGTTGCTGACTTGGGGTGCCACGATGCCATGCGCCCCCAGATCCAATGCCCATTGCGCAGCCGACGGGTCGAGCCCTGGAATCCTTACCAGAGGCACGGCACCGGCAGCCTCGCACGCACGCACGCAACTATCGAGGGCACCGACGTCAAAGATTCCGTGCTCCATGTCCAGAATGGCAAAGTCGATACCACCCAAGCCAAAAATCTCGACTACTACCGGTGACGGAATGATCGACCAGACACCCAGTACCGCATGACCGGAGGCTAGCTTGACCTTCAACCGATTCTCGGTCTGGGCAGATGTATTTGTAAACATGGCGACTTACTCCCTCAAAATCCCACGCCAAAAAACGCTTCGATTTTGCCGATCGAGAAATCCAGCATTTCCCTGGTCAAGCCCGGATAAACGCCGATCCAGAACGTGTCGTGCATGACGCGGTCGGTATTGGTCAGCTCGCCCGAAACGCGGTAATTGCGACCGACCATGTAAGGCTGGCGCGTCAAATTGCCGGCGAACAGCAAACGGGTGCCGATCTTGTGCTCGTCCAGATAGGTCAACAAATCGACCCGGCTGGCGTTTGCGGCAGGTTTCAGCGTCAATGGAAAACCGAACCAGGAAGGATCCGAATTTTCGGTCGCCTCTGGCAAAATCAGGAATTCCTCGCACGATGTCAGGCGTTCCTTGATGTAGGCAAAATTATCCTTGCGCGCTTGAATGAAGCCGGCTGCGCGGTCCAGTTGCGCCAGGCCGCAGGCGGCTTGCATGTCGGTGATCTTCAGGTTGTAACCGAGGTGCGAATAGGTGTACTTGTGATCGTAGCCTTGCGGCAACGTGCCGAGCTTCCAGCAAAAACGCTTGCCGCAGGTATTGTCCTTGCCCGGCGGGCAATAGCAATCGCGGCCCCAGTCGCGAAACGACTCGGCGATCATCTTCAGCTGGTCGTTGTTGGTGAATACCGCGCCGCCCTCGCCCATCGTGATGTGGTGCGCAGGGTAAAAGCTCATCGTGCCGATATCGCCGAAGGTGCCGACCATCTGGCCGTTGTAGGTCGCGCCGAGCGCATCACAGCAATCCTCGATCAGCCACAGATCGTGCTTTTTGCATAGCGCAACGATCACATCCAGGTTGTACGGATTGCCCAGCGTATGGGCCAGCATGATGGCCTTGGTCTTGCTGCTGATCGCCGCTTCGATCTTCGAGGCATCGATGTTGTAGGTGCCCAGTTCCACATCGACAAACACCGGCACCGCGCCAAACTGCAGGATCGGATTCACGGTCGTCGGAAAACCGGCGGCCACGCCGATCACTTCATCGCCTGGCACGATCGCGCGCGCGCCCAGCTTGGGCGATGTCAGGGTATTGAATGCAACCAGATTGGCCGAAGAACCCGAGTTCACGGTGATCAAATGCTTGACGCCGATGAATTTGGCGAGGCGCGCTTCGAATTGGTCGTTGAAGCGGCCGGTGGTCAGCCAGGCATCGAGCGAGGCATCGACCATCAATTGCATTTCGGGAGTGCCAACCACCTTGCCGGCAGGCGGGATCACGGTGGTACCGGGCACGAATGCCTGCGCTGCACCGGCCAATGCGCCGTACTGCGCCACCAGAGCGCTGATCTGCTCCCTGAGTTGTTCTTTTGTTTGCTGTTGGTTCATGTCGTCAACTTTGCTTGTATTTGGGGTATCGATTGTTTCAAAGATTCTGGTAGTTGCTGATCTGGGTCAGCGTCAGGGTGCGTACGTCGGTACCAGCTTGGCGCGCTCTGGACCAGTCGACGATATATCTCAACGCATCCTCCAGACGCAAGCTCGGGTGCCAATCGAGGCGCTGGCGCGCCTTGGAAATGTCGAGCTTCAAATAGGTCGCTTCATGCGGATGATCGCCGGCGTCATTTTTCCACAATGCGCCATCACCCCACAAGGAAGCCATCTTCTCGACGATCCAGCCAACCGGCCTGGCATCTTCGTCCACCGGACCGAAATTCCAGCCCTCGGCGAAGCTCACGCCATCGTCATGCAAGCGCTCGGCCAGCGTCAGGTAACCGCGCAAAGGCTCCAGCACATGTTGCCACGGCCGTACCGAATTCGGGTTGCGGATATTGACGCTCAAGCCTTGCTCGAAGGAAGCCAGGATGTCAGGAATCAGCCGATCCTGCGCCCAGTCGCCGCCGCCGATGACGTTGCCGGCACGCACAGTGGCCAGCGCCACGCCATGCTGCGCGTAATTGTCGGCGTTGAAAAATGACGAGCGGTAAGCGGCGCTGACCAGCTCGGCACAACCCTTGCTGCTGCTGTAAGGATCATAGCCACCCATGGCCTCATTTTCGCGATAGGCCCAGATCCATTCGCGGTTTTCATAGCATTTGTCGGTCGTGATGTTGACCACCGCCTTCACACCTGGCGTGTGGCGCACCGCCTCCAGCAAATTCACGGTACCCATCACGTTGGTCGAATAGGTCTCGACCGGTTCGGCATACGAATAGCGCACCAGAGGCTGCGCCGCCATGTGGAACACGATCTCCGGCTGGCACTCGGAAAACACCGCTTGCAGCCTCGCCAGATCGCGGATGTCGCCGATGATGCTGGTCATGCTTGATCCGACATCGGCGGCCTCGAACAAGCTAGGCTGGGTTGGAGGCGAGAGCGCATAACCTGTTACCTGCGCGCCCATCGCTTGCAGCCAGAGCGACAACCAGCTGCCCTTGAAGCCGGTGTGCCCTGTCACCAGAACGCGCTTGCCGCGCCAGAATGCCGGGCTCATTTCCACGTCTTCCACGGCGCGCTGCCTGATTGCCACAATTCTTCCAAATACATCTTGTCGCGCAAGGTATCCATCGGCTGCCAGAAACCATGGTGCTGGAACGCAGCGAGTTCGCCTTCCTGCGCCAGACGCTCGAGCGGTTCGCGCTCCCACAGCGTCTTATCATCGGCGATGTAGTCTATGACCTGCGGCGACAAGACGAAGAAGCCGCCGTTGATCATGGCGCCATCGCCCTTCGGCTTTTCCATGAAGCTGCCGACCTTGTTCCCCTTGATGTCCAAGGCGCCGAAGCGACCTGGCGGAACAGTAGCGGTCAATGTAGCCTTGACATTTTGCGACTTGTGAAAAGCAATCAGCTCGGTGATATTGACGTCGCTCACACCGTCGCCATAGGTCA
>CANFGA010000388.1 GCA_947446335.1 Oxalobacteraceae bacterium
CTGGCAACCGCATCGGCGACCGGCACCATGTCGTCGCTTACGCGCAGCAGCGTCAGATCGGCTTGGACGCCATCCATCGCGCGGCGCAACTGAGCCACAGCGGTCGCCTCATCGAGGAAAGCCTGCTCGTGATAAAAAAGCACATTGCCATTGCCGACGCAGATCACGTCGTTGTGGAACACGCCCTGGTCGATCACGGCCGGGTTTTGCTGCGCAAACACGGTGCGCTGCGGATCCAGGCCATGCAGGCGCGCGACCGCCTGCGATGCCTCCAGCGTCTGGCGCGCCGGATAGCGTTTCGGCGCCGGCGCGCCGGCATCGAATTCGCTGCGCCCATGGACGAACAGCTCGATGCCCCTGTCGCCATGGCTGGCGCACAGCCGGGTATGGTTGGCTGCGCCCTCGTCGCCGAACGCCGGCGTCCCCGGCAGCGCATCGTGCACGGCAAAAAAGCGCGCGTCGTGGAACAGCGCGCGCAGCGTGCGCGCCGCCTGCCGATGCTCGAACGAGCGGTGCAGCTTGTTGTTCAGGTTGGCGGCGGTGAAGTGGACCCGGCCATCGAGGCTGTCGAGCGACGGGCTGACGGTGGCAGCATTGGCGCTCCACATCGAGGCGGCCGAATAAGCGGCGGCCAGCAGCATCGGCGCATCGCGCTGCGCGCGCGCCAGTACGTCGGCGTCGCTGCCGCCAAAGCCTATGCTGCGCAGCATGCGAAAATCAGGCCGGCCTTGCGGCGGCAGCAGCGCCTGGGCAAAACCGCGCCCGGCCAGCGCGTGCATCTTTGCCAGCCCCTGCAGCGCGGCCTGTTTCGGGTTCGATGCGCTGTTGACATTGCCTTTCGAGGCGACGTTGCCGAACGACAGGCCGGCGTAATTGTGCGACGGACCGACCAGACCGTCGAAGTTGAATTCGCGTGCAGCGGATGGTTCAGCTGATTTTGTATCGATCGTCATTCATTTCCCCTCGAAGTTCAAGCCGGGCGACAGCGTGGCCGGCATCGCCAGGGCGCTGGTCTGGATCGATGCGACCGGATAAGCGCAATAGTCGGCCGCGTAATAGGCGCTAGGCCGATGGTTGCCCGACTTGCCGATGCCGCCGAACGGCGCACTGCTGGCCGCGCCCGTGGTCGGCCGGTTCCAGTTGACGACGCCGGCGCGCACCCTTAGCCGGAAGCGGTCCCAGAGCGCCGCATCGCTGGACAACAGCGCGGCAGCCAGGCCGAATTGGGTCGCATTCGCCACCTTCAACGCGGCATCGAAGTCAAGCACCCGGATCACTTGCAGCAGCGGCCCAAACCATTCTTCGTCAGGAATATCGACCGCATCGGTGACATCGACGATGCCGGCCGAGACGAAACCCGATTCAACATCGAGGTGGCGCATCGGCAGCAGCAACTGGCCGCCCTGCTCCACCATCGATGCCTGCGCTTGCAACAACTGCAGCGCAACTTTTTTTGAAATCACCGGCCCCATGAAGGGCGCAGGAACCGCGTCGAAAGCGCCGATCCGGATGCTGGCCGCGACCTGCACCAGGCGCGCGATGAAGGCCGCGCCGGCCGCATTGTCTGGCACGATCAGGCGCCGCGCACAGGTGCAGCGCTGGCCGGCCGACACGAAGCTGGAAAAGATCGCGTGATGGACGCCGGCATCGATATCGTCGATATCCCAGACCACCAGTGCATTGTTGCCGCCCATTTCCAGCGCCAGCATCTTGCCCGGCTGGCCGCCGAACTGGCGGTGCAAGCTGACGCCGGTCTGGCAACTGCCGGTAAACAAAACGCCGTCCAGCAACGGATGCTGAGCCAGCGCGATGCCGGTGTCGGGCCCGCCATTGATCAGGTTCAGCACGCCATCTGGCAAGCCGGCGCGCTGCCACAGCTGCACCGTCTTCATTGCGCTGCGCGGCGCATGTTCGCTCGGCTTGAAGACGATCGTATTGCCTGCAATCAAGGCCGGCACGATGTGACCATTAGGCAAATGGCCGGGAAAGTTGTAGGGACCGAACACGGCAAACACGCCGTGCGGCCGGTGCCGCAGCACCGCCTCGCCGTCAGGCACGCTGGAGTGCACCTCGCCCGTGCGCTCGCCGTGCGCGCGCAGCGAGATGTCGACCTTGGCCGCCATGCTCGCCACTTCGCTGCGCGCTTCCCACAGCGGCTTGCCCACTTCCTGCGAAATGAGCAGCGCCAGCTCTTCGGCCTCTGCCGCAAGCAAATCGCGAAAGCGCAGGCAGATCGCGCTGCGCTCTGGCAAGGTCAGCGCGGCCCAGCCCTCGAAGGCGCCGCGCGCGGCGCGACAGGCGTCGTCCACATCTTGCGCAGTCGACTCCAGACTGGCCCAACTCGGGCGGCCGGTGGCCGGATCGGACGTGGTGCGCGGCAAGCCGCTGCCGGCGCGCCACTGGCCGCCGATGCAATTGCTCAGCGCCAGCGACGGGTTGAAAGTTTCAAGGCTGAACGTTATGGACATGGGACGGTTTCCTCACATTGAGTGTCAAGGTGCGCAGCGCAGCGCCGCTCTGGCAATGCAGCGCCAGTTGTTCGGCCGGCGACAAGACGATCTGGCCATCGACAGGAGACGATTGGGTGGCGATCAGCCGGAAATCGGCAAGCACGGTGTTCGACACCATGCGCAGTTCACCGGACTCATCAAACGGCGCGATCCGATCCGATGCCGCCACCAGCACGCTGTCGCGCAGGGCGCGCAATTCGGAAACGCGCGTTTGCAACACCGGGCCGGCGTCGAAGATGTCGACATAACCTTCGAAATGCATCCCTTCCTGCTCCAGCAGATGGCGCGCCGGCGCCGTGCTCAGATGGACCTGACCGATCACTTGCTGCGCTTCATCGGGCAAATACGCAACGTACAAAGGCTGGCGCGGCATCAGTTCGGCGATGAACGATTTTTTGCCGAGGCTGGTCAAGTCGTCGACGTGATCGAAATCCATCTTGAAGAAATGGCGGCCCAGCCCTTCGTAGAACGGCGAACTGCCATCCTCGGCTTGGTAGCCGCGCATTTCGGCGATCAACTTTTCGGTGAACAGATGCGGGAATTGCGCGATGAACAAAAAGCGGCTCTTCGAGAGCAGCTTGCCATTGCTGCCGCTGCGATAATCGGGATGCAGGAACAGCGAGCACAATTCGGTGCTGCCAGTCAGGTCGTTCGACAGGTACAGCGTTTCCATCCGCGAAAACACGCCCAGTTCGCGGCTCGAATGCACCAGCGTGCCGATCCGATAATTGTAGAAAGGCTCTTCCAGGCCGACCGCGCCCTTGATGCCGCAAACTCCGGCCAGCCGGCCATTGTCGGTATCTTCCATGACGAACAGATAGTCGCGCTTGGCCGGCTCTATGGTTTCGGCGAACGATGCGCACGCCACCCGCAAGCGCTCGCCCAGCATCGGCATGTCGGCCTTCAGCGTCGTCATCCCGCTGCCGACCTCGCACGCCAATTGATACAAACCGTCCAGGTCGGCGCTGTTGATGGCCCGTACCACTAGCATGGTGTCATCCTAAAAAATGGTGAAAAAATCTCAAATCCTGACGCAGATCACGCTCTCGCCAGCGACCACGCCCAGCGCCTGCTGCAGGTGCTGCGGCAGATCGATCTCGGGCGCCGCTTCCAGCGCGGCGCAGCAGCCGGTGACGGCGCGAAAATCGGCCCCCGTTCCTGTGGCGATCGCATAGGTCATCGCAGACTCGTGCGCCTCGGGTGGCGCCGGGTCCGAAGCCGCCACCCGGCGCAGCATCGACCCGGTGAACGAACGCAGCGCCTGCTTGTGCGCCTGCAGGATCGGGCCGCCATCGAAAATGTCGATGTAATCGTCGGCCTCGAAGCCCTCCTCGGTCAGCAGATGGAACGGCAATTCGCCGCTGGGATGGATCTGCCCCATCGCCGCCTGCGCCGCGCCCGGCAGCAGCGGCACGTAGACCGGATAGTGCGGCATCAATTCGACGATCAAGGTGCGGTTGCGGGCGCCGCCGATGA
>CANFGA010000389.1 GCA_947446335.1 Oxalobacteraceae bacterium
AAGACCACCAAAGTAAAACGCCAGTTGCGCGGTATCACGAATGTCAATGCAGCTGACGTGAAGTCCGTCATGCGCATGATGCCAAACGCTTAATCTCACACTCAAATAAGGAGTTACCATGCCTAGAGTAAAACGTGGGGTTACAGCTCGTGCCCGTCATAAAAAGATTCTTGATCAAGCCAAAGGTTACCGTGGTCGCCGCAGCAAGGTCTACCGTGTTGCCAAGCAAGCAGTCATGCGTGCTGGTCAATACGCTTACCGCGATCGCCGCAACAAGAAGCGCGTGTTCCGCGCACTGTGGATCACGCGTATCAACGCGGCATCCCGTGAACACGGCATGACCTACAGCGTGTTCATGAACGGCTTGAAAAAAGCATCGATCGAACTCGATCGCAAGGTTCTGGCCGATATGGCCGTGATGGACAAGCCGGCGTTTGCCGCGATTGTCAACACGGTGAAAGCCACCATCGCCGCGTAAGCGTCGTGGTTGCCAGCGCCGCTGACAAGCGGCGCACAAAGAGCGGAGCAGAGGTGCATAGCCTGTGCTCCGTTTTTGATTGTTGGAGATAGGAAAACGCATGAACTCCCTGGAACAACTCGTGGTTTCGGCTCAGGCTGACTTCATCGCCGCCGAAGATGCCGCTGCCCTGGAAAACGCCAAGGCCAAATATCTGGGCAAGACCGGCCAGATCACCGAACAAATGAAGGGTCTGGGCAAGCTTGACCCGGATGCGCGCAAGGCGCAAGGCGCGTTGATCAATGCAGCAAAAGACAAGATAGAACTGGCATTGACCATGCGCCGCCTGGCGCTGGCCGATGCGCAGATGCAAACCCGCCTCAACCTGGAGGCGATCGACGTGTCGCTGCCGGGGCGCGGACGGGCCAAGGGTGGCATCCACCCGGTCATGCGCAGCTGGGAGCGGGTCGAGGAAATCTTCCGCTCGATCGGCTTCGATGTTGCCGATGGCCCTGAAATCGAAACCGACTGGACCAATTTCACCGCCTTGAACAGCCCGGAAAATCATCCGGCGCGTTCGATGCAAGACACCTTTTACATCGATGGCGTCGATACCGAAGGCAAGCCTTTGCTGTTGCGCACGCATACCAGCCCGATGCAGGTGCGCTACGCGCGCACCCATCAGCCGCCGATCAAGGTGATCGCGCCCGGTCGCACTTACCGCGTCGATAGCGATGCGACCCATTCGCCGATGTTTCATCAGGTCGAGGGCTTGTGGATCGCCGAAGACATCAGTTTTGCCGACCTGAAGGGCGTGTATCTCAATTTCGTCAAGGCGTTTTTCGAAACCGATGATTTGCAGGTGCGTTTTCGCCCATCGTACTTCCCGTTCACGGAACCGTCGGCCGAAATCGATATCGCTTTCGGCAGCGGCCCGCTCAAGGGGCGCTGGCTCGAAGTGTCGGGCGCCGGCCAGGTGCATCCGACCGTGATCAAGAACTTTGGCCTCGATCCTGAAAAGTACATCGGTTTTGCGTTCGGCTCCGGCCTCGAGCGGCTCACGATGCTGCGCTATGGCATCAATGACTTGCGCCTGTTCTACGAAGGCGATCTGCGTTTCTTGAAGCAGTTCAACTGAACGCACCCACACAATTGAATTCCTGCGCCCTGGCGCGCTCGCCGCGCCAGCGCTGTTTGATACTAGTTTGAAGGCTTGATTATGCAATTTTCCGAAAACTGGCTCCGTACCATGGTCGATCCGAAGATGACTTCGGATGAATTGGCCCATCTGTTGACGATGTCCGGCCTCGAAGTGGAGGCGGTGGAAGCGGTCGCTCCACCATTTTCCAATGTCGTCGTCGGCGTTGTGCGCGAGATGGTCAAGCACCCGAACGCGGACCGCTTGAATGTGTGCCAGGTCGATGTCGGCACCGGCACCTTGCTCAACATCGTCTGCGGCGCGCCCAATGTGCGCGTTGACATGAAGGTGGTATGCGCGATGGCCGGTGCGATCTTGCCACCGGGTTCGGATGGCAAGCCGTTCGAAATCAAGGTCGGTCAGTTGCGCGGCGTCGAGTCGCAAGGAATGCTGTGTTCGGCGCGCGAACTGAAGCTGTCGGATGAAAATGCCGGCTTGATGGACTTGCCCGACGACGCCCCGATCGGCCAGAATTTCCGCGACTATTACGCGCTCAACGATTTGAAATTCACGATCAAGCTCACTCCAAACAAGGCTGACTGCCTGTCGGTGCTCGGCGTGGCGCGCGAAGTGGCAGCGCTGACCGGCGTGCCTCTGGTGGCGCCGCAATACCGGACCGTGGTCGTGAACAGCGCCGAAGTGCTGCCGGTCAAGATCAGCGCGCCCGACTTGTGCGGGCGTTTCTCGGGTCGCGTGATCCGCGCCTTGAACGCCAAGGCGCAGACACCGGACTGGATGGTGCAGCGCCTGGCGCGCAGCGGCCAGCGTTCGGTCTCGGCGCTGGTCGATATTTCGAACTATGTGATGCTGGAACTGGGGCGTCCGAGCCACGTGTTCGATCTCGACAAGATCGATGGCAGCCTCGATGTGCGCTGGGGCCGTCCCGGCGAATCGTTGAAATTGTTGAACGGCACCACGGTGGCGGTCGATGAGTGGATCGGCGTGATCGCCGATGCGCAGCAAATCGAATCGCTGGCCGGCATCATGGGCGGCGACGCCAGCGCCGTTTCTCTGGAGACGAGCAACATCTATCTGGAAGCGGCCTTCTGGTGGCCGAGCGCAATCCAGGGCCGGGCGCGCCGTTTCAATTTTTCGACCGATGCGGCGCACCGCTTCGAGCGCGGCGTCGATTTCGCAACCACGATCGAGCACATCGAACGCATCACGTCGCTGATCATCGAAATTTGTGGCACGCCACAAACCGAGGTTGGCCCGATCGACGATCAAAGCGTCAATTTGCCGCAGCGCCTGCCGGTCGCGCTGCGCACCGCGCGGGCCCAGAAAGTGATCGGCGTGCCGTTGAATGACGCCGTGATCGCGGACATTTTCACGCGTCTGGCGCTGCCGTTCACGCTGCAACCGGATGCCGATGGCAAACTGGATGCGGGCGTGTTTTCGGTGACGTCGCCGTCGTATCGTTTCGATATCGAGATCGAGGAAGACTTGATTGAAGAAGTGGCGCGCGTCTATGGCTACGAGAACATCCCGGCACTGCCGCCGGTTGCCGCCAACCGGATGCAAATTGCGCCCGAGAACACCCGGTCGCTGTTTGCCGTGCGCCACCAGTTGGCCGATCTGGGCTTCCAGGAAGTGATCAATTTCAGCTTCATCGAGTCGGCCTGGGAGCAGGATTTCTCGAACAACAGCGATCCGATCAAGCTGTTGAACCCGATTGCGAGCCAGATGAACGCGATGCGCTCATCCTTGATCGGTGGCTTGCTGGCCAATGTGCGCTACAACTTGAACCGCAAGAGCGCGCGCGTGCGTCTGTTCGAGATCGGCGCGATCTTCAAGCGCAATCCCGATGCGCTGAATGGTCCGTTGGCCGTTGCCGGCTACGATCAACCAAAACGGGTCGCGGCGATCGCCTACGGTCCGCTGCAAGACGAGCAGTGGGGTGTGGCCACCCGCAGCGTCGATTTCTTCGACCTCAAGGCCGACCTGGAAGCGCTGTTTGCGCCACTCGTGCTGCGTTTCGAGAAGATGGAACATCCAGCCCTGCACCCGGGGCGCTCGGCCAGCGTTGCCATCGATGACCAGGTGATCGGCTTCATCGGCGAACTGCATCCGCGCTGGTTGCAAAAATACGATCTGGCGCTCGCTCCGGTCTATTTCGAAGTCGATGCTGAAGCGCTGCAGCAACGCCGCGTGCCCGTCTATCAGGAAATTTCAAAGTTTCCGGGCGCCACCCGCGACCTCGCTCTGGTCGTCAAGCAAGCGCTGCCGGTGCAGGATTTGCTCGATGCCCTGATGGCGGAAGTGAAATCGAACGCTGCGTGCAAGCTGGTGCAAGCCATTGTTTTGTTTGACG
>CANFGA010000390.1 GCA_947446335.1 Oxalobacteraceae bacterium
CATCACGATACCAACTACAGTTTTATCAACCATTTTTTCACCATCAAAAAATTGAAATGCGCTCAGGGAATGTCCCGGAGCGCAATATTACATCACTGAACAACAGGGCGCCAGTAACTTGACGATCAGCTGCCCGGCGATCAGTTACTTGACGATCTGGGCCAGTTCACCCTTCTTGTAGCGCTCGGCCATCTTGTCGAGCGGGATCACCTTGATCTTGGCAGCCTGACCTTCGCAGCCGAAAGCCTGGAAGCGTGACAGGCACACTTTCATCGCCGCTTCGCGCGCCGGCTTGAGCCAGTCGCGCGGATCGAATTTCGATGGATTCTCGAACATGAAACGGCGCACCGCGCCCGTCATCGCCAGGCGGATGTCGGTATCGATGTTGATCTTGCGTACGCCGTGACGGATGCCTTCCTGGATTTCCTCGACTGGCACGCCGTAGGTTTCCTTCATGTCGCCGCCGAACTGGCGTATTTCAGCCAGCAGTTCCTGTGGCACCGACGACGAACCGTGCATCACCAGATGCGTGTTCGGGATGCGCGCATGGATTTCCTTGATGCGATCGATGGCCAGGATGTCGCCGGTAGGCTGGCGCGAAAACTTGTAGGCGCCGTGCGAGGTACCGATCGCGATCGCCAGCGCGTCGCACTGGGTGCGGGTGACGAAGTCGGCTGCTTGCGCGACGTCGGTCAACAGTTGCTCGCGCGTCATCTTGCCGTCGGCGCCATGACCGTCTTCCTTGTCGCCCATCATCGTTTCCAGCGAACCGAGCACGCCCAGTTCGGCTTCGACGGTGACGCCGATCGCGTGCGAAAACTTGACCACCTCGCGCGACACTTCGACGTTGTATTCATAGGATGCGACGCTCTTGCCGTCTTCATTCAACGAACCGTCCATCATGACCGACGTGAAGCCGGAGCGGATCGCCGTCATGCATACCGCTGGCGACTGACCGTGATCCTGGTGCATGACGACCGGGATATGCGGATACGCTTCAACGGCCGCTTCGATCAGGTGGCGCAGGAAGGCTTCACCGGCATATTTGCGCGCGCCAGCCGATGCTTGCATGATGACCGGGCTGCCCAGTTGATCAGCTGCAGCCATGATGGCTTGCACTTGTTCCAGATTGTTGACGTTGAATGCCGGCAAGCCATAGCCGTTTTCGGCGGCGTGGTCGAGCAGTTGACGCATAGATACGATTGCCATGATAGTACTCCAAACAATAGAAAAACCTGTGTGGCGGCCAGGGCTGGTCGGTGTTGCTCAAGCCTGGCCGGCTCTTATTCGAACTCTCCGACCTTGACGATGCGCAGCGTATTGGTACCGCCGACCTGCCCCATCGGCTCGCCCCATGTGACAACGATCATGTCACCTTTTTTGACCACGCCGTTGGCCACCATCAAATCCTCGGCGGCCTTGAGCACGACGTCGCTGCTGCAATTTTGCAGCAAGTGATAGGCGCGCACGTTGCGGTACAAGCCCGCCTTGCGCAAGGCGCTGATGCTGGGAGTCAATGCAAAGATCGGCGTGTCGATGCTGTGGCGGCTCATCCAGAGCGCGGTCGAACCGGACTCGGTGAGCGCGACGATCGCCTTGACCCGCAAATGGTGGGCGGTAAACAGCGCGCCGTACGCGATCGACTGGTCGATGCGGGTGAAGCGCACGTTCAGCAGATCGGCATCGAGCTTGTTGTATTCGGATTGTTCGGCCTCGATGCAGATCGCGGCCATCATTTCGACCGTCTCGACCGGATACTTGCCGGCAGCCGTTTCGGCCGAGGTCATCACGGCATCGGTACCGTCGAGCACGGCATTGGCCACGTCGGACACTTCAGCCCGGGTCGGCACCGCATTCACGATCATCGATTCCATCATCTGGGTCGCGGTGATGGCGAGCTTGTTGGAGGCGCGCGCCATCTTGATCATCCGCTTTTGCAGCGCCGGCACCGCCGCATTGCCGACCTCGACCGCGAGATCGCCGCGCGCAACCATGATGCCATCGGACGCGTCCAGGATTTCCTGCAGTACCGGAATGGCTTCGGCGCGCTCGATCTTGGCGATCATCATTGGCTTGTGGTGATATTGCTCGCCAGCGATATTGGCCAATTGGCGCGCCATTTCCATGTCGGTTGCGCTTTTCGGAAAGGAAATCGCCAAGTAATCGGCCTGGAAACTCATCGCCGTCTTGATGTCTTCCATGTCTTTTGCGGTCAGCGCTGGCGCAGTCAAGCCGCCGCCTTGGCGGTTGATGCCCTTGTTGTTGGACAGTTCGCCGCCGATCTTGACCGTGGTGTGAATCTCGCTGCCGACGATCTTGTCGACGATCAGTACGATCAAGCCATCGTTGAGCAGCAACACGTCGGCGGGGCGCACATCGCGCGGCAACGATTTGTAATCGAGGCCAACCTTGCCCTGGTTGCCCAGTTCGCCGTTTTCGCCCCATTTGGCGTCGAGGATGAATTTATCGCCGACAGCCAGTTCAATCTTGCCGCCTTCAAACTTGCCGACCCGAATCTTGGGGCCTTGCATGTCGGCCATGATCGCCACTTCGCGGCCACATTCAGCGGCGGCTTGGCGCACCAGATTGGCGCGATCTATGTGATCCTGGGCCGAGCCATGGGAAAAATTGAGGCGCACGACATCGACGCCAGCACGGATCATGCGGATCAATGTTGGCAGGTCGGACGAGGCGGGGCCGATGGTGGCGACGATTTTTGTGGCACGGGACATGGGCTTCCTTGTGGTTGATTGCATGGACGCGGCCAGCCCGGACTGTCCGGGCTGGCCGCCAACTGAAAAATGGCTGTTTATTGCTTGCTGGCGCGCTGGATCAGGATCTCGACGGCGGGCAGGGTCTTGCCTTCCAAGAACTCGAGGAAAGCGCCGCCGCCAGTCGAAATATAGCTGATCTGGTCGCCGATATCATATTTGGCGATCGCAGCGAGCGTGTCACCGCCGCCGGCGATCGAAAACGCCGGTGCGGCAGCGATCGCCAGCGCCAGCGTCTTGGTGCCTTCGCCGAACTGGTCGAATTCGAAGACGCCGACCGGGCCGTTCCAGACGATGGTGCCGGCTTGCCCGATCTGCGCCGCCAGCAAGGCTGCCGTCTGCGGACCGATGTCGAGGATCATGTCATCGTCGGCCACGTCAAGAACGTTCTTGACGGTCGCTACCGCAGTGGGCGAAAACTCCTTGGCGCAGACCACGTCGACCGGAATCGGCACCTGCGCGCCGCGTGCAGCCATGATGTCGATGATCGCCTTCGCTTCACCGACCAGATCCGCTTCCACCAGTGACTTGCCGATGTTGAGCCCGACGGCCTTCATGAAGGTGTTGGCGATGCCGCCGCCGACGATCAACTGGTCGACCTTGTCGGCCAGTGCGCGCAGGATCGACAGTTTGGAAGACACTTTCGAACCGGCGACGATGGCCAGCAGCGGCCGGCTTGGCGCGCCCAAGGCTTTGCCCAGCGCATCGAGTTCGGCTGCCAGCAGCGGGCCAGCGCAAACGATGGGCGCAAACTTGGCGATCCCATGCGTGCTGGCTTCGGCGCGGTGCGCGGTGCCGAACGCATCGTTGACATAGATGTCGCACAGTTTGGCCATTTTTTGCGCCAGTTCATCGCTGTTTTTCTTCTCGCCGCGATTCACGCGCACGTTTTCGAGCAATACCACCTGGCCCGGCAGCAAGCCCGCCAAGCCCGCGCCATCGACCCAATCAGACTTCAGTTCGACGCTCTGACCGAGCAACTCGGCCAGGCGCGCTGCGACCGGTGCCAGGCTGTCGGCCGGCTTGAATTCACCTTCGGTCGGACGGCCCAGATGCGAACTCACCATCACGCAAGCACCGGCACCCAGCGCGGCGCGGATCGCCGGCACCGAAGCGCGGATGCGGGTGTCTTCGGTGATATTGCCGGCATCGTCTTGCGGCACGTTCAAGTCGGCGCGGATGAAAAC
>CANFGA010000391.1 GCA_947446335.1 Oxalobacteraceae bacterium
AACCACGATTGCGACAGCCCGCGCCTTGACCCAAGTGGTCGATGCAGAATTGATGCGAGCTCAGGCGGTTGCGCTCGCATTGTCGACTTCCAATTTTCTTGTGACTCGTGACTTTGCCGCGTTTCATGACCGGGCCAGTGTGCTGCTGCAAACGATAGGCGTTGGCACGAATGTCGTTCTGAGCGATGAAAACGGACGGCAGATTGTCAACACCTTGCGCCCCTTTGGAGCCCCCTTGCCCCTGCGCGCAAACATTGCTCAAGTACGCAGCGTATTTGCAAGTGGGGTGCCTTTCATTTCCGATATCTTCATCAGCCGCGTGACGGGCAGTCCGATGATGGCGCTCTATGTCCCCGTGCGGGCCAACGGCAGGATTGTTTATGTGCTCGGAATTGGCATTGCCCCACAGCAATTCAACCAGATTTTGCTCAAGCAGCGTTTGCCGCCAGACTGGGTGACGGCCGTGTTGGACCGCAACGGCGCCATCGCCGGACGCACCCATGACGCGGACAAATTCATGGGTAAAAAGAGCGCACCGGAACTCATAGAGCGCATGCTGGCCACGCCCGAAGGCGCTGTCGAAGCAATTTCAAGGGAAGCAATTCCGGTCATTGCCCATTACAGCCGCTCGCCGCTATCACAATGGAGCGTGGGCATCAGCATCACACGCCACAGCCTGGAGGCGAAATTGATGAACACCGTTTATCTGCTTGGCCTGGGCATGGCCATGCTGTTTGGCATCAGTGTCGCCCTGGCCTGGTTCGTCGGAGGGAGGATTTCCCGATCGGTACGGGCGCTCACTGCTCCCGCCATCGCACTGGAGGCGGGTAAAACACCTGCAGTGTCTCGAGTCTACTTCAGCGAAGCCGATGATGTCGCCCAAGCGATGGCGCGCACGGCGCAAGTATTGCTGATGCGCACGCAAGCGCAACACGATGCCCATGAAAAGCTGGAAAGAAGCGAAGGTGCCCTGCTGGGTTCCAGAACCCGATTGCGCAAACTGGCCGAGCATCAGGAAATGATCAAGGAAGACGAACGCAAGCGCATTGCGCGCGACATTCACGATGATCTGGGACAGAATCTGATGGTGCTGCGCATCGACATGTCGATGATGGCGGCACGCCCCGATCTCGACTTCGTCAGCAAGAAACAGCTTGACCTGATGTTGAAGCAGACCGACCTCACGATCAAGGCCGTTAAAGCGATCATGAATGACCTGCGGCCCTCGGTACTGAGCCTGGGATTGCATGCCGCAATCGAATGGCAAGCCAAGCAATTTGAACAGCGCAGTGGCATCGCCTGTGTTTTTTTTCAAGACGATGACGATGCCGTCATCGATGACAAGCACGCCACGGCCTTGTTTCGCATCGTCCAGGAATCGCTGACCAACATCGTCCGCCATGCCAAAGCCAGCGAGGTGCAGATAAAAATGTGGCGCAGCGATGGGCAACTTTTCGTGACGGTTTCCGACGATGGGATCGGCTTTTCGATCGATGGCAGCAGAAAGGAAAATTCCCTGGGACTGGTAGGAATCGAAGAGCGCATGCGTGCTCTGGGCGGGACATTTTACATAAAAAACAATCCGGATCAGGGCATGATGGTCACGGTATCGATCCCGCTGGCGGATGCGACACTGTCCCCACAAACCGAGTCCGTCATCGACTAGGGCGCAGTCCCCGGTCGCTGCCTGCCACGGCGACGCCCGACAATCGGCTGCGGATCCGGCTTTGATTGATCACGTTCAATACAGCAGCACGCCGGCAATCCTATCGTGCACCTTCACCATGTCAACAATTCATGGCACGCGAAGGAAGAATGGCCGGTATCGGATCAGAAAACGTCCCCATTTCAATCGTCCGACAAAGAGTAGGCCGGCCAGTTTGAATGGGACTTTCTGGTCTGATTTTGCAAAAAAATTGCGATTTTCAATCGTTGAAGGAGCTTTCAGATGATCAAATTGAAACAGTGCTCGGTGCTCATTGCATCCGCGTTTTTTTCATTTTATGTTTCGGCAAGCGAACCGGCGTCCGGGACGTATGTGGCAGTGAAAAGCTGCGATGCCTATTCATCCTTCACGAAGGGAAACAACCCTGGATCCGTGCAGACCGAGCCGGGTGCGCAGTATGACATCATTGAAGTGAACAAGGCCGGCCAATATGACTGGCTGCGGATCGACATCCCATCGGCGGAGCCGCATCAGCGCTGGGTCGCGCGCGAATGCGGGCTGGCCAATATACAACCGGAGCAAGCCGAGAACGAGGATGTGGCGGGCGGCAAGAAGGACAAGTTCTGCCATACCGCCAACAAGCAAGACAGTTATGTTCTTGCCGTTACCTGGCAACCGGGCTTTTGCGAACATGTCCATTACAAGGGAGAAAAACCGGAATGCAACGCGCTCAATGATGGCGAATTGGTGATCGACCATTTGACGCTGCACGGTCTGTGGCCCAACCGCAAGGAATGTGGCACGAATTATGACTCGTGCCAGGAGCAGTCAGGAAAGCCGTTCAGCTTGCGCGAAGAAACCGTCTCCCGCATCGCGCCCTGGATGCCCAACTTTTACTACAGCACGACATTTGGAAAATATGAATGGGAAAAGCATGGCACATGCCAATCGCTGCCGAAGGATGATTATTTCAACAAGGCCGTGTCGGCCGTTGAGCTGGTCAACGCATCGGAAATAGGCGGCATAATAAGAAGCAATATCGGAGGCAGCTTCAATGTCGCGGCCTTTTTTGACAAGATCGGCAAAAAATATGGTGCTCAGGTTGCCAACAACATGATGCTGATCTGTACTGAAAAAAATTTCCTGCAAGAGATACGGATCAAGCTGCCATTGAACTTCTCGGTCGAGAAAGATCTGCCGATGCTAATAGGCGGCAACGGTTTTGGCGCGAAAAGCAATGGCTGCGGGACCGAGGTCCGGGTTGAAGAAAGCGGAATGAATTGAATCGGTGCGTCGACCGGGGCCGGCTTTTTCAGCCCGGCCCGATGCGCGGCAACACGGCAAGCGCATTGGCTTTCGTTGCTTGCGCGATCTCGATCAAGTCGATGCCACGCACATCGGCCAGCACCGCGCCGATCGCCGGCAATTGTGCCGGGCTGTTTTTGCTTTTGCCATGCAGCCAGCAAGGCGCCATGTCCGGCGCATCCGTTTCCAGCACCAGCGCATCCAGCGGCAAGTCACGTGCGAGGCGCCGGATCTGCAGCGCGCGCGGGTACGTCATCGCGCCACCGAAACCGAGCTTGAAGCCGAGATCGATGTAAGCCTGTGCTTGCTGCAGGCTGCCGTTGAAGGCGTGCGCAATGCCGCCGGCCGGGCGGATCTGGCGCAGATGTTTCAGCACCACATCTTGCGAGCGGCGCACGTGCAGCAGCACCGGCAGCGCAAAGTCGCGCGCGATCTTCAATTGTTCACGAAAAAAGTATTCCTGCTTTTCGCGCATTTCGGGGCCAGTCAGCGCCGGCACGAAAAAATCGAGGCCGATCTCGCCGAGCGCGACGAAACGCGGATCGGGCCGATCTTGCAGCGCGGCCTCGACCGCAGAGCGCAGCGCGATCAAGTCGCCCGGCAGCGCTTGCGGCACGTAGATCGGATGGATCCCCAGCGCATACACTGCATGACCATCGAGGCTCGCAGCCAACTGCGCCACCGGTGCGAAATTGGTCCTGGCGACCGAGGGGATCACGATCAAAGCCACGCCCCCCGCGCGCGCGGCAGCGGCGTCTGCCAGCGCGGCATCGAGTGCGTCGAGATGGCAGTGCGTATCGATCCACATGGCCCCGGTCAATCCTGGTACGGTTGCAAACCCTCTTCGGTCAGGCGCAAGATCCGGTCGCAGCGGCGCGCCAGTTCGATATCATGGGTCACGATGACGAAGGCGGTGCCCAGGGTGCGCGACAATTCCAGCATCAGATCGAAAATTTGCTGCGCGGTGGCGCGATCG
>CANFGA010000392.1 GCA_947446335.1 Oxalobacteraceae bacterium
CCCATCGCTTCGAGCGCAAGACCAAATGGTCCGATTACGCGATTTTGTATCGCGGCAATCACCAGGCCCGCGTGATCGAGCAATCGATGCGCAAGGAGCGCATTCCCTACACGCGTTCGGGCGGCCAGAGCTTCTTCGACAAGGCCGAAATCAAGGACATCATCAGCTATCTGCGCCTGCTGGCCAACGAGGGCGACGACCCGGCCTTCATCCGCGCCGTCACCACGCCCAAGCGCGGCGTCGGCATGGCCACGCTCGAAGTGCTGGGCACTTTTTCGAAACAGTGGAATTGCTCGCTGTTTGAAGCGGCGTCAAAAGGTGGGCTGGAAGCGCTGCTGACCGATCGCCAGCTGATTCCGTTGCGCGAATTTTGCACCTTCATCGACCAGTTGGAGCGGCGCGCCAGCCGCCCCGGGCCCGGCGGCAGCGGCGACAACGCGGCCGAGGTGCTCGACGACATGATGAAGGAAATCAATTACGAATCGTATCTGTATGACGGATTCGATGACCGCGCCGCGCAAGGCAAGTGGCAAAACGTGCTCGACTTCACGAACTGGTTGAAGGAGCGCGGGCGCGGCGGCAAGGACAAGTCCGGCAATGAAAAAAACCTGCTGGAACTGACCCAGATGGTGGCGCTGATGACGATGTTGGAGGGCAAGGACGAGGAGCCCGACGCGGTGCGCATGTCGACCTTGCATGCATCGAAAGGGCTGGAATTTCCGCACGTGTTCCTGGTCGGGGTCGAGGAAGGGATCTTGCCGCACAAGGGCGATCCGGATGCGCCGCCTGAGACGATGGGGGCGCGCATCGAGGAAGAGCGGCGCCTGATGTATGTCGGCATCACGCGCGCCCAGCGCTCGCTGCATGTAACCTGGTGCAAGAAGCGCAAGCGTGCCGGCGAGCAGACCCATTGCGACCCGTCGCGCTTCATCAAGGAAATGCAGCTCGATGTCGGCACCGCAGTGCCGCTGGAGTCCGAAATCATCTCGCCCAAGGACCGGCTGGCGATGATGAAGGCGCTGCTGGCGACGCCGAAAGCCTGATTTTGCGCGGCTAGCGGTAAAATGACCGCTTTGCCAGCCAGGAGTGTGCCGTGAATCTCGAAACCGATGCAGAAGAGCGATTTGTCGCGATCGAAATCAAGCTGGCGCAGCAAGAAGATCTGGTCGAAACGCTGAATCAATTGGTCTATCAGCAGCAAAAGCGGATCGACAAGCTCGACGCACTGTGCGCCGCGCTGGCGCAGCACATCGGCGACCATGCACAGGGCGGGCCCAATTCGGTCAACGAACGTCCGCCCCACTATTGATTCGAGGATCCCATGCATCGTCACCGCCGCCACCTTGGCGCCATCGCCGCCAGTCTGTTGCTGGTCCAGGCTGTCCACGCCGCCGGGAACCAGGCCACGACGCATGACGCAGTGACGAGTGCCGCCATGACCAAGGAAGCCCCAATCAGCATGAACCAAGCCACGATGAACCAAGCCAATCCGTTTTTCTCGCCCAGCACGCTGCCATTCCAGATGCCGGCGTTCGACCTGATCCGCGCCGAGCATTACGCGCCGGCTTATGCGCAAGGGATGCGGCAGCAGTTGGCCGAAGTCGAGGCCATCGCCAGCAATCCTGCGCCAGCGACCTTCGAGAACACCGTTGTCGCGCTGGAGCGCTCGGGCCAGTTGCTGACCCGGGTCGGCAATACGTTCTCGAACCTGACCGCCGCCAATACCAGCGACGAGCTCGAAGCGATCGAACTCGAGATGGCGCCCAAGCTGGCCGCGCACAGCGACCGGATCATGCTCAACGACAAACTGTATTTGCGCATCGACGCCTTGCATGAACAGCGCGCCGCGCTGGGACTCGATCCGGAAGCGCTGCATTTGCTGGAGCGCTACCATCTCGACCTGGTGCGCGCCGGCGCCAAGCTGCCGCCAGCCGACAAGGCGCGCCTGCAGGCGTGGAATGCCGAACTGGCGGTGCTGGCGACAACTTTCAGCCAGAACTTGTTGAAGGAAACCAATGCCTCGGCGCTGATCGTCGACAGCCGCGCCGAACTGGACGGGATGACCGAAGCGGCGATCGCCGGCGCAGCCCTTGCGGCCAGCGAACGCGGCCAAGATGGCAAGTTCCTGCTGGCGCTCGACAATACCAGCGGCCAGGCGCCGCTGGCGGTGCTGAAGCAGCGCGCGCTGCGCCAGCGCCTGCTGGAAGCTTCCATGGCGCGCGGTTCACGTGGCAATGCGTTCGACAATCGCCAGGTGGTGCTGAAGATGGCGGCCTTGCGCGCCGAACGCGCGGCGCTGCTCGGTTATGCCAGCCACAGCGCCTATGTGCTCGAAGACCAGACCGCGAAAACCACGGTGGCGGTCAACACGCTGCTGGCGGATCTGGCCAAACCGGCGCTGGAAAATGCGCGGCGCGAAGCGCAAGTGCTGCAGCGCGTGATGGATAAAGAAGAAAAAGCAGAAAAAGGCGGTTTGCAACTGGCGGCGCACGACTGGGCTTTTTACGCCGAGAAGGTGCGCGCCGATCGCTTCAAGGTCGACGAAGAGCAGCTCAAACCCTATTTCGAACTCGACAGTGTGCTGGTCAAGGGCGTGTTCTTTGCCGCCAGTCAGTTATATGGGATCACGTTCAAGGAGCGCCACGATCTGCCGCTCTACCATCCGGATGTGCGCGTGTTCGACGTGTTCGATGCCGATGGCGAGCCGCTGGCGCTGTTCCTGTTTGATGGCTATGCCAGAGGCAACAAGCGCGGCGGCGCGTGGATGAGCGAGTATGTGTCGCAATCGACGCTGCTGGGCAACCGCTCGCTGGTGGCCAACCATTTGAACATCCCCAAGCCGCCGACCGGGATGCCGACCCTGCTGACCCAGGATGAAGTGACGACGCTGTTCCACGAATTTGGTCATGCGCTGCACGGCATGTTCTCGAATGTCCGTTATCCGCGCTTTTCGGGCACCAATGTGCCGCTCGATTTCGTCGAGTATCCATCGCAAGTGAATGAAATGTGGGCGCTCTGGCCGCAAGTGCTGCAAAACTATGCGCGCCATCACCAGAGCGGCGCGGCGATGCCGCAAGAATTGCTGGACCAGGTGATCGCGGCGAAGCAATTCAACCAGGGTTACATGCTGACCGAATACCTGAAGGCGGCCGTGCTCGACCAGCGCTGGCATCAGCTGACGCCGGCCCAGGCGCCGCAAGATGCGCTGGCCTTCGAGTCCGATGCGTTGACGCGGGCCGGGCTCGATTTTGCGCCGGTGCCGCCGCGCTACCGCAGCACTTATTTTTCGCACAGTTTTGCCGGCGGTTATGCTGCCGGTTATTATGCCTACCTGTGGAGCGAAAAACTCGACGCCGACACGGTCGAATGGTTCAAGCAAAACGGCGGCTTGACGCGCAAGAACGGCCACTGGTTCCGCCAGCAATTGCTCGCGCGCGGCGGCAGCGCCGACGCCTTGCAATTGTTCCGCAATTTTCGCGGGCGCGACGCCAGCATCGATCCCTTGCTGCTGCGGCGCGGTCTGAAGTGATGCGGACCATGGTTTTTCTCAAGCACGACCCGCGCTGCGTGTCATTCAATATTGGTAAGATAGAGTCATGAACCAACAGAATTTGCAGGGCGTGACGCTGGAAGCGATCGTGACCCGGTTGCAGGCGCACTATGGCTGGGCTGAACTGGGCCAGCGCATCGATATTTTATGTTTCGTCAAGGACCCGAGCATCAAGTCGAGTCTGAAGTTTTTACGCAAGACCCCGTGGGCCAGACAGAAAGTCGAACAGCTGTACCTCGGGACGCAGTTTACCAATTGACCGAAAGAGATCATGGATACCAATCTGAAAGCGTCGTTAAAAAGCTTGCAAGCGAGTCTGGCAGCCACCGGTCCTGTCGATGAAGAGTTGCAGGAATTGCTGCAAGAGCTCGACGGCGACATCCACCAGTTGCTCAA
>CANFGA010000393.1 GCA_947446335.1 Oxalobacteraceae bacterium
CTCAGGCGCGGCACGATCAGCGCCATGCGCGGATGCTCGCGCTGAGTCAGGAAATGGCCATCGGGATCGACCAGCATCCATTCCCGGTCGGAAACAAGGCCGACCGTCAAGCCGACGCGCGTCAATGTGGCTGCGCGCACCGAGATGCCAGCGCAGGATTTGATCGGGTACAGCGTGATTTCGGACAGGATGGGCATGCGCGTGCAGGTGAGTGGATGATTTTTGAGTATCGCACGCAAGATGCAAAAAATCCCGCCAGCGCGGGATTTCTTTATTTCAGGTGCCCGGCTCAGTCGGAACAACTCCCTGCCATCATGCCAGCGCCTGCGCTTCCAGCTCCACCTTCAGTCCCTCGGGTAAGCGCAATTGACGCGCCAGCTCGTCAAGATACGCTCGCTCCATGAAACTGCTTTCATCGACGACCAGCAAACTCACCAGATACATCTCGCTGGCCAACTCGGGCGTAGTTGCCGCCAGAGCCACTTCGGCCGGGTCGAGCGGACGGCGCAACTGGTCTTCAACCCAGCTGCGCATGACCGGATCGGCATCCAGGCGCGCCAGTTCGGCTTCCAGCACGCCGCGCTCGCGCTCGTCGAGATGCCCATCCGACTTTGCTGCCGCAATCATCGCCAGCAGCATCGCCTGGCTATGCACTTCGACCTGGGGCGCCGGCAAACGGTCGACGGTGCGCACCTGCCCCAGTGCTGCCGGAAAGCCCGCTTGCTGCGGTGACTGCGACGGGGTCGACGCTCCCTGTTTCTGCTGCCACAAGCTGTATGCCTTGAACGCCATCACGCCGAGCGCCGCAACGCTGCCGTATTGCAGCGCCTTGCCGCCAAAACTGCGACCGCGCTTGCTGCCCAGCAGCATGCCGAGCGCGCCGCCGGTGGCGGCACCGCCACCGAACTGGCCCCAGTTCATCGACGATTTGACGGCGCTCGCAGCGCCGGTGGCGCCTCCCATTGCCTTGCCATCCAGCAGGGACATTCCCGACTTGAACAATTGCTCCAGCATCGATTGCGCACTCATGGTGGTTTCCTTTACAGTCTTCTATTGAAATGGTGAGGTGGATGATGCAATGGTTATTGCGTTACTGCGCTGCCGGCGCGCGCCCGGCGCCAGACGTTGTCTGCAGGCGGGAGCGGGCCAGTCGAATCAGCACCGTCAATCCGACTCCCAGTGCGACCAGCAGCACGGCGCCGATCGCCCAGACCAGCCAGATCGCCGGCACCAGCAAGGCCAGCAGCGCCGGCGCAAAAGTGAGCAAGGACTCGAACAGAGGATTGAACGATGTCAGCGCTGCGCTCCACGACTCTTGCGCACCCAGTGGCAGCCAAAAGGACAACCAATCCGGTGCCGGCAGCGTTCCCATCTGCGCCGGCAAGCCCGACAGCGTGCCGCTCTGGGTGCCGGACCACTGCACCAGCGCATGCAGCACCCAGGCCGCAACAGACCACAGGGCCAGCAACAAAGCCATCAGCAACCAGGTTATTGTATAAAACATCGTCATTCCTTGTCAGTCATTGTTCATTGATCTAGAAAGCAATTATCGGTCATGTCTTACTTCCGAACAACCTGCGTTAAACTGACTTTCACTTCTGTTTTTCAATTTACATCGAGGACTGAAGAGCGCTGCGCCGATGCCATCGCGCGACGGGTAGTTAAACCTTGGTAGCTTGACGGTTTTACAACATCAACTTCAAGAATAAATTGCTTAAAATATCTTTACGGCCCATGCTAAATTTCTATTGCGTCAAGATTGACGTCAACTTAACTTGACCATTCATGGAAATCACCACCGTTGGAGAATTACTGCATTGGTCCTATGCCAACCTGGCAATGGCGCATGCCGCGGTCACAGCAAAAGCCGGGACGTATGGGCGTACGCAATTCATGATTCGTGCGCGCCTCTATGCGGGCTTGAATAAAAAAACCATGAGCATCGGTCCATTCGCTGACGATGAACGCTGGAAGATGCTATTGCCACAAGCATGCTGTTATTGCGGGAGCAAGGATTGCCTGTCGATTGACCACCTTATTTCGACCAAGCGAGGCGGAGCAAATTCGGGCGACAATCTGGTATGGGCTTGCCGATCATGCAATAGCTCAAAGTGCGCTCGCGACGTGCTCGAATGGCTGGCGGAAAGAGACCAATTTCCACCATTGCTGCTTCTGCGCCGCTATCTCAAACTGGCCATCGAAATCAGTCGAGAAAGAGAGCTGATGGATACACTTCTTGCCGAAGCACCACAACTTCCATACTCCCTGGCGGCCATTCCCCGGGCATATCCAGCACCTGGAAAAATGCAGTTGTGGGTCGCAGCTGTCGCGCTATAAATTGTTCAATTCATACAAAAAATCCCGCAACTGCGGGATTTTTTGTCATTGCCAAAGCGACTGGAGATGTGATGACTTACACATTGAACAGGAAATTCAACACATCGCCATCCTTGACCACGTATTCCTTGCCCTCGGCGCGCATCTTGCCCGCGTCCTTGGCGCCGGCTTCACCCTTGTTGGCGATGAAGTCGTCGAATGCGATGGTCTGGGCCCGGATGAAGCCGCGCTCGAAGTCAGTGTGGATCACGCCAGCCGCTTGCGGCGCCGTGTCGCCGACGTGGATGGTCCAGGCGCGCACTTCCTTGACGCCGGCGGTAAAGTAGGTTTGCAGGCCAAGTAATTTGTAGGCGGCGCGGATCAGGCGATCGAGGCCGGCTTCCTGCATCCCCATGTCGGACAGGAAGGCTTCCTTGTCGGCATCGTCAAGATCGGCGATTTCGGCTTCGAGCGAGGCGCAGATCGCAACCATCGGTGCGCCCTGCGCCTTGGCGTAGGCGGCCAATTGGTCGAGCAACGGATTGTCGGTGAAGCCGGTATCGGAGACATTGCCGACATACATCGCCGGCTTGGCGGTAATCAGGCACAGCGGCTTGATCAACAACAATTGCTCGGCATCCAGACCCATCGCCCGCACCGGCTTGGCGTCGTTCAGTTGTGGCATCATCTGCTCGAGCAACTCGACCAGTTTGGCCGCATCCTTGTCGCCGGAGCGCGCTTTCTTGTGCTCGCGGTGAATCGCTTTTTCGACGGTGGACATGTCAGCCAGCGCCAGTTCGGTCTGGATCACTTCGATGTCATCCAACGGGCTGATCTTGCCGGCGACGTGGATCACGTTGTCGTCTTCGAAGCAGCGCACCACGTTGACGATCGCATCCGTTTCGCGGATGTGGGCCAGGAATTGATTGCCCAGGCCCTCGCCTTGCGAGGCGCCAGCCACCAGACCGGCGATGTCGACGAATTCGACGATCGCATGCTGCACGCGCTGCGGCTTGACGATCAGGGACAGCGCATCGAGGCGCGGGTCTGGCACTTCGACGATGCCGACGTTCGGTTCGATCGTGCAAAATGGATAATTCTCAGCCGGAATGCCGGCCTTGGTCAGCGCGTTGAAAAGAGTGGACTTGCCGACGTTGGGCAAGCCGACGATGCCGCATTGGAGACTCATGGAAACCTTTAGTAATCAATTTGTTAGCACGCTTCATCTCGTTTCTGGCGCCGGCACAGGAAAACCGGGCTGAAATGTCGAAGCGGCGAAGGGAAACAGCATCGGAAGCCAACCGGGCATCGCAGTTTTGCATGCCCATTTTGCTCCAGAATATGTGCCCATTATAACCCTCGCTGATGGCCTTTTCCAAAGGCGCACCGTGCTGGCGTGCAAAATGGCACAGTGGACAAACTCACGCAGCAGAGATGTTGCCTCTGGCACCGACAAGCCGCGGCTTCGACAAATCACGGACAGGTTTTATTGGCGCGGTGGCCCTTGGCCAGGGCGTCGGCTTGCGTCATGTAGAGGCCGGCCTTGGTCTTGCCGTAATAGCGGGTGCCGGCGCAGTGATACACATTCGATGCCGTGTTCACCCATACCTTGCCATCACCGCCGC
>CANFGA010000394.1 GCA_947446335.1 Oxalobacteraceae bacterium
CGCCGCAGTGGTCCGAATGCAGATGGGTATTGATCAGCCGCTCAAGCGGCTGGCCCTGCAAGGCATGCTGCACCAGCGCCAGCGTTTGCGGCGCATGCGACAGATAGCCACTGTCGATCAGCGCCGTGCCATCGCGACCGCGAAACAGCACATTGTTCGACGACAGCCAGCCGCGCTCAAGCACCTGCATGGTGGGCGGCATCATCGCCGGACCTTCTGTAACGATGGGGCGCTGTGCATGTGACTCCTAGTCGAAAGCGATCGATTGTTCGCGCTTGCGGATTTCAGCCCAGACTGCCAGTTTGACAGCGTCATCGGCCTGGCCCCATGCCACGATCTCGTCCAGCGTGCGCAGACAACCGCGGCACAGTTTGCTGGCGGCGTCGATCTGGCACAGGCTGACGCAAGGCGATGGCACGGGGATGGCTGGTTTCGAGTCAAGAAGCATGGAAATTAACATTAATACAACAGTAGTGAAAAAATGAAAACGAAGCTCATTATGCAGCGAAACCGGGACTGGTGCCGGGCAGCGCTGTCAAATTGAAACCAATAGTAGGGATTGCAACGCTGGCGCGCGACCGATGCGCGCTTGACATAAATTGACGCCGTCCTATAATACCATCCATGCAGATGGCACGGATGCCACACGATGACAATGGAGAGCAATGAACAAACAGGAAATCAAGCCCAAGATCAGCGAATCGGAAAAAATAACGATCAATCTGGGCTTGATCGATTTGGGACAAGTCGACTTGCTGGTGCAGGAAGGATTCTATTCGAACCGCACCGATTTGATACGGACCGCGATCCGCAATCAGCTCAATACGCATGCCGACGTGGTCAAGCAGGCAGTGGCGCGCAAAAGCCTGGTTTTGGGCATGCAGCATTATTCCAGGGCCGATCTGGAAGCGATACAGGCTGCCGGCCAGCGCCTGCAGATTCAAGTGCTGGGACTGGCCACGATCGCCAACGATGTGTCGGTGGAACTGGCACTGGCGACGATCGAATCGGTATTTGTTTTAGGCGCCTTGCATGCCAGCGCCGTAGTCAAGGCCGCCCTGGCGGGGCGGATACACTAACGTGTCGATGAATGCGCCAGGATGTCGGCAAGTCTGACCAACCGGCGCGCAGCACCGTTGAAGGAAGCCCATGAAACTCAAGACCCGCATCATCGCGCCGATTCGTGCCGCGATCCGCAATCTGTTGTCCAAAGTGCTGCCCGGCGTGCGCAGCGCGGTTCCAGCCAAACCGGATGAACCCCACAAAGATGAAACCCGCAGCCAGGTAGCAGCAGCCCCACCAGTTCCAGCCTCCGCACCAGTTTCCACTCCAGTTGCCGTGCGCAAAGCGGTCGTCGACCAGCCTGCGCGGCGCGCACCCAAGGCAGCACCCGCCCACACGCCCACCAGCGCTCAGGAATTTGCCCAGGATTTCATGGCCCGCCTAGGCGTGCCCGATGCGCTCAGCCGCAATGGCTTTGCCAGTGCTCAACCCGGGTCCGAACTGCCGCCAGGCGCGCAATTCCTCTCCGGCTCCTACAGCAACACTGCCGGCACCCGCGACTACAAGCTCTATGTTCCCAGCAGTTGCGGCGAACAGCCGATGCCGCTCTTGGTGATGCTGCACGGCTGCACGCAAAATCCGGACGACTTTGCCGCCGGCACCCAGATGAATGCGCTGGCCGAAGAAAAGCAATGCCTGGTGGCGTATCCGGCACAGGCAAAAAGCGTGAATCCGTCGAAATGCTGGAACTGGTTCAATGCGCTGGACCAGAAACGCGACCAGGGCGAACCATCGATCATCGCCGGCATCGCGCAGCACGTGATGGAAGAATATCCGGTCGATCCGCGCCAGGTGTTCGTGGCCGGCTTGTCTGCGGGTGGCGCGATGGCAGTCATCGTCGGCACGCTGTATCCGGAGGTGTTCGCTGCCGTCGGCGTCCATTCCGGCTTGCCGTTTGCATCGGCGCGCGACTTGCCGTCGGCGCTCGCTGCGATGCGCGGCGGCGCCAGGCCCGCGCGCGGCAGAAAAGATGGCGGCATTCCGATCATCGTGTTCCATGGCGACCGCGATACCACGGTCCATCCGCGCAACGGCGACGAGCTGATGGTTCAGGGCGTGCACAACCAGACCGGCGGCAAGGATGTGCCGGCGGCATCGGTGCACGAAGGAAGCGTGCCGAACGGCCACAGCTACACGCAAACCACCCATCTGCAAGCCGATGGTTCGCCGCTGGCCGAGCATTGGGTGATACACGGCGCCGGCCACGCCTGGTCAGGCGGCAGCACGCAGGGCACTTATACCGATGACAAGGGCCCGGATGCGAGCCGCGAAATGATGCGCTTTTTCGAGACCGTGGCCTAGGGTCTGTTGTAAAAATTACATTAGCTATTGAAATTACATGATGGCAGGCAACGACAACCGCTTCTGAAAAATGCCATGAGCAAACCTCGCCACCCCTACTCCAATAAAAAATAGTCTGGAAATACTCAAAATGATGGAATGGATCCCCATAGTCTTAATTACGTTCAAAGTGCTCGTGCTCGGCACGGGCATGTTCTTCGCCATCAAGTGGCATTACGATCAAGGGAACAAGGAAAAGGATAAGGCGATGGAGACGCGCGCGGTGCTGCGCGCAGGTGGCAAGGTGGCCGCCGTCTTCATGCTGTCGCTCTTGGGCCTGGTGCTCGTCACCTTCGCCCTTGCCAGGATGCTCGGTCTGGACTTGACCTTCCCATGACGCTCCTGCTCCGATGAAAAATGGGCTCTCGTCGCGCCACATATTCCAGCGCACAAAGGCCGTCCAGGTGGCGATGCCCGACTTTTTCTCGACGCGATCCTCAGGATAGCGACGACCGGGTCGCCTTGGCGTGATTTGATCGATGGAATCCTGAAATGGATTCATTGAATCCTCTTACAACAGCCCCTGGGATATCGTCGGGGGAAATGCTGATTGGTCTGCAATCTGCCGTTGCAGGCACGCGCGGCACCAGCATGCGCCGCTTGGCACGTTCGGCAAACTGACCACGGTCGGCAGCAAGGTGCACCAGCACGGTTCATTGCAATTGCCCGGTTCCGGACCGATTCGGCCCGACGCCGCCATCGCGCAATCGAACTGCGCACCGCAAAGGCTGCAAATACTCACTGTTGTTCCTTTTGGAATTGCCAGGTGCAAGCAAGCTGCAACTGCTGCGCTTTTCGGGCGCCGGGCGCCTGTCAACGCCACTCGCGACAGCGCAGGCTAACGGATAGCCACTGAAAATACAACAAGATCGTCTTATAATGGCAACTTGAATCGGGATCTTCCCTGTAAAATCGCAAAAATATCTTTTTCGGACTCGCCATGAACCAACTGACCAACATGAAACTGGGCATGACTGACGACCTGACAGCGGTATCACCGCAGATCAAGGCGCAGATTCTGGCCGAGGCCCTGCCCTATATCCGCAATTTCCACGGCAAGACCATCGTCATCAAATACGGCGGCAATGCAATGACCGACGAGCGCCTCAAGCACGGCTTTGCGCGCGATGTCATCTTGCTCAAACTGGTCGGCATGAATCCGGTCGTGGTGCACGGCGGCGGCCCGCAGATCGACAATGCGTTGAAAAAAATCGGCAAGCAAGGCACCTTCGTGCAAGGCATGCGCATCACCGATGAAGAAACCATGGAAGTGGTGGAATGGGTGCTGGGCGGCGAAGTCCAGCAAGACATCGTGATGCTGATCAATCACTACGGCGGCCAGGCAGTGGGCTTGACCGGCAAGGATGGCGGCTTGATCCGCGCGCGCAAGATGCAAATGCCGGACAAGGAAAATCCGGGCCAGTTTCTCGACATCGGCTTTGTCGGCGAGATCGATGCAATCAACCCGGCCGTGGTCAAGGCGCTGCAAGACGATGCCTTCATTCCGATCATCTCGCCGATCGGCTTTGGC
>CANFGA010000395.1 GCA_947446335.1 Oxalobacteraceae bacterium
GCGATCTTGAATGATCAGGAGTTCGTGGTCCGTGAAAGCGGCTCCGGCACCCGCCAGGCGATGCAGCGCCTGTTTGCCGAACATGCGATCAGTGCCCGCATCGTGATGGAAATGCCTAGCAATGAAACCATCAAGCAAGCGGTGATGGCGGGCATGGGCTTGAGTTTTTTGTCGCTGCGCACGATCCGACATGAACTGGCCTCGGGCCATCTGGTGCTGCTCGATATCGCCGGCTTGCCGGTAGTGCGCCATTGGTACGTGACGCACCTGGCATCGAAACGCCTCTCGCCTGCGGCCAGAGAGTTGAAGACTTTCCTGATCGACGAGGCCGGTCCGCTGGTCAATCTGTGGGCGTGATGCCCGGTGTTGATGCCAGGCGGCGATGCCAGACGAAATGGATGAACATCGGGAACATGGCACAATAAATGCTGTATAGTTTTTAAACAGAAACAATTAACCCGATGAAGACCGAATGGCTGCGCGATAGGGCTTCATTGTGGTGCGCAGTGATTGCACAATTTTGGTGCGAATGATTTTTTTGGTGCGCCCCATGGTGCAATCGGTTGCAACAGTTTTTTAGTACGGGTACAGCATAACTATGCAAGAGAGCAGCGCAGCGGGGCAATGGCCTCAATTGAACAGTGATCCGGGCGAGTGGCAGCGCACGATCATGCAATCGTGCCTGCTTGATGAAGCTCAGCAGATCGCCGGTTATGGTCGCTGCTGGACTTCATCAAGCAGGCCCGGCAATCTGGTGCTGTCGCTGGTCGCCGCCGAGTATCTGGGCGTGGCGCCCGGCCTGCATGCCGATTGCGGGTCTTGCCTGGCGCATGTCGTGGCCGACGATCTGGGGCGCTTGAGCCGCGCGCTGCACGATTGGGCCACAGTCGGCGCTGCACTCGATTGCCAATTTCGACTGAACCATCCGCAGCAGGGCACGCGCTGGCTGCGCCTGCAATCGCTGCGCGCCACCTCGATCGCCTGCGCGATGGTGACCGATGTCACCGATGCCAGGCATGCCGCACTGCGTGAAAAATTCAACTTCGCGCTGACCCGGCATCTGGTCGGCAGCCACACGCTGGACCATGCGCTGGGCAAGATCTTGCAGCTCGTTTGCGAAGATCTGGGCTGGGAGTGGGGCGCCTATTGGTCATGCGATCCCGATGGCGCGGGCGAGTCCGTGTTGTCTTGCCAGCACGCCTGGCACCGCGGCGATCAGCGCCTGGCGCCATTCAAGAACAAGAGCGACGTCTTGCAGATGGCGCCCGGCGAAGGGCTGATCGGGCGCGTCTGGCAGAGCGGGCAGGCGCGGTGGGTGGCCGGCATCGACCGCAATCCCGATTTCCTGCGCCGCGCATGGGCGATCGACAGCGGCTTGCAGTCAGGCTACATATTTCCGGTCACCTACGTCTCGTCCGAAGGCGTGCTGCATAGCCCGGGCGTGCTCGAATTCTTCAGCACCTTGCCGCGCCAGCGCGAAGCCCAGTTGCCTGAACTGGCGGCATCGATCGGCGCGCTGATCGCGCAAGCAGTGCAGCGCATGGCGCAGCAGGAATGCATACGGCGCCTGGCGCTGGTCGATGACATGACGGGCCTGGAGAACCGGATTCACTTTCACGGCTTGCTCGATGCCGCCTGCCGCGACCATGCCGCGTTCGCGGTCCTGTACATCGATCTCGACCATTTCAAGCCGATCAACGACGCCTTTGGCCATGATGCCGGCAATATTGTCTTGATCGAATTCGCCCGCCGCCTGCAGGCGCTGGCGCTGCCCGGTTGTGCGATCGGGCGCATCGGCGGCGATGAATTTGCGATATTGCTTGCTCCCGAGCTTGGATCGGACCAGATCGATGCGATGGCGGCCGGTGTGCTGCGCGCGGCCAGCACGGCATTCTTTTACATGGGCATTGAATTGTCGTTGTCAGCCAGCGTCGGCATCAGCCGGTTTCCCGAGCATGGCTGTTGCACGGCCCAATTGCTGCAAACTTCCGATAGCGCGATGTACCAAAGCAAGCAGGGCGGGCGCAACCTGGTCAGCGAGTTCAGCGGCGACGGACAGCAGCAGCAGGTGCAGATGGTCGGGCAACTGGCGCTGCTGTCGCAATTGCACCATGCGTTGCTGGACCAGGAATTCTTTCTCGAATATCAGCCGATTTTTGACGGCCTCGGCGAGCGCGTGATGGCGCTCGAAGCGCTGATCCGCTGGCGCAAGTCGGACGGCGAGATCGTGGCGCCGGATCGCTTCATTTCGATCGCCGAGCAAAGCCGGATGATCGTGCACCTGGATCGATGGGTGCTGGAGCAGGTTTGCCGCGACTTGCCGCTGATGCAAGGTGCCGGCATGGGCCAGGTGCAAGTGCACGTCAACATGTCGGCGCCCGAGTTTCTCGATGACGCCTTGGCGCAAGGCATGATGGAAGTGCTCGACGCGGCAGGCATTTCGCCGCGCCAGATCTGCATCGAACTGACCGAAGGCGTCGTCATGGATCAGATCGAAAAATCGATCCTCATCATGCAGCAATTGCAAAGCCTCGGCTTCGACATCAGCCTCGACGATTTCGGGATGGGGTATTCGTCGCTGTCGATGCTGAAGAAATTGCCGGTGTCGTCGATCAAGATCGATCGCCTGTTCATCGCCGGCTTGCCACACCAGCGCGACGAATGCGCGATCGTGCGCGCGATACTCGAACTGGGCCGTCACATGAAGATCGGCGTGATCGCCGAGGGCATCGAAAATGATGCTCAACTGGGCTTTCTGCGCCAGTTCGGTTGCCCGCGGATCCAGGGTTATTTGCTGGGCCGTCCGATGCCGCTATCTGCGTTGATCGCGCGCCATGGCCGGTCAGAGTGAGACAGGCAGGCCATCGGATCTGCAAGCAGAAGCTGCCAGGATGGCATCAGTGATATTGCATGAGTGACATTTTAACGCTTGAATTCTGCCAGCGTTGATGTTACGGTGTAGCAATAAGGCAATCCATCCGGCCTGTTTTGGCAGTTCTTGACTGCTGTTGACCATTGTTGAACGTTGTTGGTCGCTCAAGTACCGGATGATGCACATCGGGGTCCGATCGCGTTCCTGCTCGGAACGCAACTCCTCTCTGCGCAGCCTGCAAGCAGCCCTTGATCGGTCGATGCCGTGGTACTTCATCTCGACGCTCCCGGGCTATCGGTTTCAATACCATCGGTCCCGGCTGGCGCTGGCTGCCGAGCGCCTGCGGTGGCGGGCAAGGGGGGAGCATGAATGCAGAAGCATTGCTGCAAGATGGACAAGGCGCTGCACTGCGCCTGGAAAACGAGGTAGCGAAGGCGGTGATCGGCCAGGCTGGCACCATCCGCCTGATCAACGTGGCGCTGTTTGCGCGCGGCCACGTGCTGCTGGAGGGCGATGTCGGCGTCGGCAAGACCACGGTGCTGCGCGCCTTTGCCCGCGCCGTCGGCGGCGACTTCGAGCGCGTCGAAGGCACCATCGACATGATGCCGGGCGACTTGCTGTATCACACCTATGTCGATGCCCAAGGGGCGCCGCGCATCGATCCGGGCCCGCTGCTGCGCCACGGGCCCAGCCTGACCACCTTTTTCTTCAATGAAATCAACCGGGCCCGCCCGCAAGTGCAATCGCTGTTGCTGCGCGCGATGGCCGAGCGCACGGTGTCGGCCTTCAATCGCGAATATCGCTTCCCGCACATGACGGTGTTTGCCGACCGTAACAAGGTCGAGAAGGAAGAGACATTCGAACTGGCCTCGGCCGCGCGCGATCGCTTCATGTTTGAATTGAGCATGAGCACGCCCGAACCGGCCGATGCAAAGACCCGGCGCGCTCTGGTATTCGATCCCGCCTTCCACGACGCCGACGCCTTGCTCGAACTGGTCCAGCCTGGCGTGCTCGACTGGCAGCAGCTGAACACGCTGGGCGCGGCGATCCAGCGCCA
>CANFGA010000396.1 GCA_947446335.1 Oxalobacteraceae bacterium
GAAGCGTAATACCAACCCGACAAGAAAGAAAAATGTGAAGCCGGCAGAGGAAAATGTGCTGGCGCAGGGTGCGCCAGCATTGCAGCGAAGTATTATTTCAGGCGGCAGCTCAGCAACCAGTAGTATTCGAGGCGCAGGATGCGGATCTCGCGCACCGATGAGCCGATTTTCTTGCGCAAGGTGCTGTCCGAAGGGAAGTTCTTCAGCACCTCATAGCGCTGACCATCAGCTGCCGTGCGAATCTGGTACGTGTTGCCTTGGGCATCGGTACGCGCGATGGTGCCGCTGCTGCCTTCGACATAGGTATTGTCAATCAGCACCAGCAAGACATCCTTGCCCAGGCGGGCGCGCAAATGCGCCAGAAACCGCTCCTGATCTTCACGCTTCACGTGCGACCACCAGAAACCGGCAAAACAAGCGGTGAACGGGCCAGCATCGGCGGAGATCGTGTCCGGCAAGTCGAAGGCATCGGCCAGGCTGAACTGCACCGTATCCAAACCACGGTTGCCCGCCAGGGCCAGCATTTCATGATTGATGTCGGTGGCATGCACCGAAGCGGCAGTTTCGGCGATGGTCTCGGTCCAGTAACCGGTGCCGCAAGCGATCTCGAGTACCTTGTGGCCTTCCAGCACTTCAAACAGCTTTTCGTGCAATTCGTCCAGATCGTCCTGGCGCTCCTGCCTCGCATAGACTTGCTCGTAAGTCGGCGCGCTCAATGCATAATAGGTTGCAAGCTGGTCGCTGATCATTTGTTTCTTTTTGTCTGTCATGGTCTGTCGTATTCGGTAAGTATGTTAAAAATTGAGATCAAAGCTCGTAGTGATCCTTCTCGCCGCGCATCGCCTGCTCGATCAATTTGCGGTTCAATGTCGGCGACAGCAATTCGATGAAGGTGTAGACATAGCTGCGCAAATACGCGCCCTGCTTGATCGCCACGCGCGACACATTCATGCCGAACAGGTGGCCGACCGGTATCGCGCGCAGGTTCTTGTCGCGCTCTAGATCGAAGGCCATGCCCGCTATGATACCAACCCCCATCCCCAATTCGACATAAGTCTTGATGACATCGGCATCGATGGCCTCCAGCAAGATGTCCGGCTTCAAGTCGCGCAGCGCAAAAGCATGGTCGATCTTGCTGCGCCCGGCGAACGCGCTGTCATAGGTAATCAGCGAGAATGCGGCGATGTCTTCCAGCGTCAGCGACTTCAGTTTTAGCAAGGCATGTTCGGGCGGCACCACCACCACATGTTCCCACTGCGAACATGGCAGCGTGATCAAGCCATCGATGGCCGCGATCGATTCGGTGGCAATGGCCAAGTCGGCCTGGTCGCGCTGCACCATCTCGGCGATCTGGCGTGGATTGCCTTGCAACAGCGACAAACGCACCTTGGGGAACTTCAGCATGAATGCCTGCACCGCGGCGGGCAAGGTGTAGCGCGCCTGCGTGTGCGTGGTCGCAATGGTCAGGCTGCCGCTGTCCTGGGCCGCGTATTCCTTGCCGATACGTTTCAAGCTATCAATTTCCTGCATGATCACTTCAACCGAGCGCAGCACCAACCGGCCCGGCTCGGTCAAACCGCGTATGCGCTTGCCGTGGCGCGTGAAAATATCGATGCCCAGTTCCTCTTCAAGCTCGATGATGGCCTTCGACACCCCCGGTTGCGATGTGAACAGCGCCTTGGCCGCATCGGTCAAATTATAATTCTGGCGCACAGCTTCCCGCACGAAGCGCAATTGGTGGAGGTTCATTTTTTGTCTTTCATCTGCTAAAAATTGCGACCGGCGCGCGGGTGCAGCGGTGGCATGCTTATACCAAATATGCATATAAGCAAATAGATACTAAGTCGTTTGGAATAAAGACGAAGTTCATTACTATAACGGGTACTTTGGGAGAGCGTGCATGACATTGTCTTATATAGTTGCCGGATTTGCTGTTGGATTACTGGTCGGCATGACCGGAGTCGGCGGCGGATCGTTGATGACACCGCTGTTGACGCTGATGTTCGGCGTCTCGCCATCGGTAGCGGTCGGCACCGACCTGGCCTTTGCATCGATCACCAAAACGGCAGGCACTTTCACCCACCGCTTGCGCGGTACGGTGCGCTGGGATGTCGTCAAGCGCCTGTGCATCGGCGCGTTGCCGGCGGCGGTGCTGGCGACCTTCTCGCTGAAATGGTTCGGCGCACTGAATCAGGAAATCGGCCAGATCATTCGTTACTCGATCGCCGGCTCGGTGCTGCTGACGGTCGTCGCGCTGCTATTCAAGGGCAAGATGATCGCGTGGCTCAATGCCCATCCGGAAAAACAATTGCAAGGAAAAGGGTTGATGTGGGCCACCATCATTTCAGGCGCCGTGCTCGGCGTGCTGGTCACCATATCGTCGATCGGCGCCGGCGCCATCGGCGCCACCTTGCTGGTGATGCTGTATCCGCGCATGTCGGCGGCCGAAGTGGCAGGCACTGATATCGCTTATGCCGTACCATTGACAGCGATCGCCGCTTTCGGACACTGGTGGCTCGGTTCGATCAACTGGAATTTGCTGGCGGCATTGCTCATTGGCTCGCTTCCCGGCATCATGCTCGGTTCGTGGTGCGCCCGCTCCGTGCCAGAAAAATTTTTACGCGCGCTGCTGGCCATGACCCTGACCGGCGTGGCGGTAAAGCTCATCTATTAATCTATCAAGCAGACGTTTAGAATCAGGACCTGACATGTATCATTACGACCAATACGACCACCTCATCGTCAAGGAACGCATCGCGCAATACCGCGATCAGGTCCAGCGCCGCATCGCCGACGAATTGACGGAAGAAGAATTCTTGCCGCTGCGCCTGCAAAACGGGCTGTACATGCAGCGCCATGCGTACATGCTGCGCATCGCCGTGCCATATGGCTTGCTGTCGTCGAAGCAGATGCGCATGTTTGGCCATATCGCGCGCAAATACGACCGCGGCTACGGCCACTTCACGACGCGCCAGAACATCCAGTTCAACTGGATCGAACTGGAACAGACACCGGATATTCTGACGGACCTGGCATCGGTCGAAATGCATGCGATCCAGACTTCGGGCAATTGCATCCGCAACATCACGTCCGATGAATACGCCGGCGTCGCCTTCGACGAAATCTTTGATCCGCGTCCTTACGCCGAAGTGTTGCGTCAATGGAGCACCTTCCACCCGGAATTCCTGGCGCTGCCGCGCAAGTTCAAGGTTGCCATCAATGGCTCGATCGAGGACCGGGCCGCGATCGCGGTGCACGACATCGGCTTGACCGTGGTGCACGGCGAAGATGGTCAAATCGGCTTCAAGGTCATGGTCGGCGGCGGCATGGGCCGCACCCCGATCCTGGGCAGCGTGGTGCGCGAATTCTTGCCATGGCAACACATGCTGACCTATATCGAAGCGGTGATGCGGGTCTACAACCAGTATGGCCGGCGCGACAACAAGTACAAGGCGCGCATCAAGATCCTGTTGAAGGCGCTGGGCGTCGAGGAATTCACGCGCCAGGTCGAGGCCGAATGGGTCGATCTGAAAGACAGTCCGTCGACGCTGACTTCGGATGAAATGGCGCGCGTGGCAGCCTATTTCGCGCCACCGGTCTATGAAACGCTGAAAACGATCGATCCGGCCTCGTTTCACGTCGAAAACAAGCCGTTTGCCAACTGGCTCAAGCGCAATGTCAAGCTGCACAAGGTGCCGGGCTACGCGGTGGTGCTGTTGTCGCTGAAAAAAACCGGCGTGCCGCCGGGCGACGCAACGGCCGAGCAGATCGACTTCATCGCCGATCTGGCCGACCGCTACGCATTTGGCGAATTGCGTGTCACCCATGAGCAGAACCTGGTGCTGGCCGATGTCAAGCAATCGGAACTGTTCAAGCTGTGGAACGAGGCGCGGGCGCACGGCTTGGCGACGCCGAACATC
>CANFGA010000397.1 GCA_947446335.1 Oxalobacteraceae bacterium
GCATGGGCGCCTCGGAAAATTCGACCGAACTGGCGCTGCTGCTGCGCTCGGGCGCGCTGTATGCACCGATGGACGTGATCGAGGAACGCACGATCGGGCCGCAACTGGGCGCCGAAAACATCAACAAGGGCTTCCATTCGACGATGTACGGTTTCGCCGCGATCGCCGTCTTCATGATCATGTATTACCATCTGTTCGGCGTTTTCAGCGTGTTCGCACTCGCTTGCAACGTGCTGTTCCTGATCGCTCTGCTGTCGCTGCTGCAAGCGACGCTGACTCTGCCCGGCATCGCCGCCATCGCGCTCGCGCTGGGGATGGCGATCGATTCGAACGTGCTGATCAATGAACGCATACGCGAGGAATTGCGTGACGGCGCCACGCCGCAGGCGGCGATCGCAGTCGGCTTCGATCGCGCCTGGGCCACGATTCTCGACTCGAACGTGACCACCTTGATCGTCGGCCTGGCCTTGCTGATCTTCGGCTCCGGTCCGGTGCGCGGCTTTGCCGTGGTCCATTGCCTGGGCATCTTGACCTCGATGTTCTCCGCCGTGTTCGTCTCGCGCGGCGTGGTCAACTTCTGGTACGGCGGCAAGAAAAAACTGGCGTCGATTTCGATCGGCACGGTCTGGATGCCGGGCCAGTCGCACAAATAGAGGCCGGTCCTTCCGATTGCCATCAAGCGCACAGTAGATTCAAGCGCCAGCTTCTTAACAGCTGGCGCGACATCAAAAAACAGAGGATTTCATGGAATTTTTCCGGATCAAAAAAGCTATTCCGTTCATGCGCCATGCGTTGATCTTCAACGTCATTTCGGCGCTGACCTTCGTCGCGGCGGTATTTTTCCTGGCGACCAAGGGCTTGCACCTGTCGGTCGAATTCAAGGGCGGCACCGTGATGGAGGTGCAGTACCAGAATGCGGCCGATTTGCAGAAAATACGCGGCACGCTCGAAGGCCTGGGCTACGTGCAGCCGGAAGTGACCGGCTTCGGCACGGCGCGCGATGTGATGATTCGTCTGCCGGTGATCGAGTCGATGAAAGGATCGAACAGTTCGCAGATCGTGTTCGATGCGCTGTGCAAGGCCGAGCAGGGTTCGACCACGCAAATCGATACGGTCTCGACCAAGGGCGAGCACATCATGAAGGCCGGTTGCGTCGGCGCTGCCGGCGTCGAAGCGGTGGTGCTGCAAAAAGTCGAATTCGTCGGCCCGCAAGTGGGCGACGAACTGGCGCAAAATGGCTTGAACGCGCTGGCGATGGTGATCATCGGCGTGATGATCTATCTGGCGATCCGCTTCGAGTGGAAATTCGCGGTCTCGACTGTCGTGGCCAACTTGCACGATGTCGTCATCATCCTCGGCTTCTTCGCCTTCTTCCAGTGGGAATTTTCGCTCACGGTGCTGGCAGCGGTGCTGGCGGTGCTCGGTTACTCGGTCAATGAATCGGTCGTCATCTTCGACCGGATCCGCGAAAACTTCCGCAAGCAGCGCAAGTCCACGGTGACCGAAGTGATCGACAGCGCCATCACCAGCACCATTTCGCGTACCATCATCACCCACGGCAGCACGCAAATGATGGTGCTGGCGATGCTGTTCCTGGGCGGCCCGACGCTGCACTATTTTGCGATCGCGCTGACGATCGGCATCTGCTTCGGCATCTACTCGTCGGTTTTCGTGGCGGCATCGATCGCGATGTGGCTGGGCGTGACGCGCGAAGACTTGATCAAGCCGGTCAAGGAAAAGGATGACACCGACGGCGCGGTGGTCTGACGACTGCCGCTCCAGGTTCGAATCGGGCCCGCTCACGAGCGGGCTTTTTCTTTCCTGATCGAAAATTCAAACAAAACAGTATAAAAATCAAAGACAAATGACAGATAATAATCGGATTTTTCGGAGAATACAGATGAAGAGCATGAAACCGTTGCTGGCCCTGATGGCCGGCTTGTTCACGATCGCCGCCGTCAGCGGCAGCGCGCAAGCCCGCACGCTCGATGAAATCAAGAAAAGCGGCACCATCATCGTCGCAACCGAGGGTTCCTATCCTCCCTTCAGCTATTTCCAGGGCGCCAAGCTGGTCGGCTTCGAAGTTGAACTCGGCGAAGCGATGGTCAAGAAAATGGGGCTGGCGATCGAATGGAAGACGCTGTCCTTCGATGCCTTGCTCGCTGGCCTGCGCCAGGACCGCTGGGACATGGTGATGTCGTCGTTCGGCGTTACCGAGCAGCGCTCCAAGGCTGTCCATTTCAGCAATCCTTACTATTGCAGCGGTGGCATGATCGTTTCCAAGAATCCCGCGATCGGTACCGTCGCCTCGTTGAATGGCAAGACCATCGCCGTGCAAACCGGCACCACTTACATGGAAAACGTCGAGAAGTTGCCAGGGATCAAGGAAGTGAAGAACTTCCCGCGCGATACCGATGCGCGCTCGGCCTTGCTCAATGGCCGGGTCGACGTCTGGGTCAGCGACCGTTTCGCGGTCAAGACCGCGCTCGAGGCGAGTCCGGCTGCCGGCTTGAAGGCGGGCGACTACCTGTTCGTCGAAAAGATTGCCGTCGCGCTCAAGAAAGGCAATCCCGCGCTCGCCGCTGCAGTTGACAAGGCCCTGGCCGAGGTGCTGGCCGATGGCAGTTACAAGGCCATTTCCCAGAAATACATGCAGGAAGATATCCGTTGCCCATGAATTTTGCCATCATTGCGGGCGCGATGATCACCGCCGCCCACCAACGGAGATAATGCGATGAGTTTTGCTATCTTGCCGGCGCACTGGTCGCGCGAAAAACGCAGCGCGGTCGCGATTGCAGTGGCCATCGCCAGTCTGCTCGCCTTCCTGTGGCTGATGGCCATTCCGCTGTCCTGGGCGCCGGACCCGATCGGCCCCGCGGCCCAGCAGTTTGCCGATGGTGCGATGGTGACCGTGCAGTTGACGGTGGCCGCCGGCGTGATTGGCATCGTGCTCGGCGTGCTGATCGCGCTGGCCAAGCTGTCGCGCTTTCTGCCGCTGCGCCTGTTCGCGTCGTTCTACATCTGGGTCATCCGCGGCACGCCGCTGCTGGTCCAGGTGCTGTTCATGTACATGGCCTTGCCCAGTCTGTTGCCGGGCTTGCAGCTGTCTGACTTCAATTCGGCGCTGGTGGCGCTGGCGGTCAATGCCGGCGCCTACAATGCCGAATCGATACGCGCCGGCATCATGGCGGTGCATCGCGGCCAGGCCGAGGCGGCGCGCTCACTGGGCCTGTCGCCGTTCCAGACCTTTCGCGATGTGATTTTTCCGCAAAGCTTCAAGATCGCGTTGCCACCGCTGGTCAACAACATCGTCTCGCTGCTCAAGGATTCCAGCCTCGCTTACGTGATCGGCGTGGTCGAACTGTCGAACGTGGGCAACCGGATTCAATCGGTGACGTTCCAGCCGGTGCCGGTCTTCATCACCACCGCTTGCATCTATCTGATCCTGACCACGGTGATGACCCAGATTTCGGGCGCGATCGAGCGCCAACTCGACGTGGAGCGCCATAAATGACACTGAAGCAAACATCTGCCACACCGTTGATCGTCGCCACCGGGGTGAACAAGCATTTTGGCGATTTCCATGTGATCAAGGATGTCTCGACCACCTTTTTCCAGGGTGAAGTGACGGTCATCATCGGCGCTTCCGGTTCCGGCAAGTCGACTTTCCTGCGCATGCTGAACCGCCTCGAAACCCACGATGCGGGCAGCATCGTCATCGATGGCATCGAGCTCAACGCGAACTTGAAGAACATCGACGCAGTGCGGCGCGAAGTGGGGATGGTGTTCCAGAGCTTCAACCTGTTCCCCCATCTGACGGTGCAAGACAATGTGACGCTGGCGCCGCGCCGGCTGCGCAACATGACCCGCGCGCAAGCGAACGAGGTGGCGAGCGCCTTGCTGGCCAAGGTCGGCTTGA
>CANFGA010000398.1 GCA_947446335.1 Oxalobacteraceae bacterium
GGTTTGCCATGTCGTCGGCTCCGGTCGTTGATGAGGCAATCATAGTAAATCTAGTTACCATCCTAGTTACCATTTTTTTTGTGCTCGGCTGACATCGGTTGACATGCGTTGAAGCAACAAAAAAATTAAGTCATTGATTTAATTGGTGTATTTTATTTGCATTTACCGTGTTTGAATGCTGTTGAGTCGCATAAAAGCAACATATTACGTGCATGGGGTGCACGGGGTAGAGTGTTCGAATCACTCCGTCCCGACCAATAGAATCAACGACTTGGGCCAATCTTCGGATTGGCCTTTTTCATGTCTGTCATTTTTACCCCTACATTTACCCCTGCAGATTTTTTACCCCTGCTGCCCTTCTTTACAGGCGCTTGCAGGATGAAGGTCGCCTATTTCTGGTCCGATCGAGACGCAAGTTGCTCGTGGCAAAAGCCATCGAACCATGCCTGCGAACTACCATTGTTGTTACTTGGAAACTGTCTTGAAGCCGTGCATATTTATCTGGACAGCGGGACCTAATTTACATCAAAATTTGATCCGCCCAAGCCACTTAACTATCAACTACAAGAGCATTCCATGAAGATTGCAGACATGAATGTCAGCACGCGACTTGCAACGGGTTTTTCTATCATTGTGATCCTGCTTTTGCTTGTCGCGGGGATCGGTTCTTGGCGCTTGCAAAGTATCAGCAGTGCGGTTTCAACGATGGTCAACGACGTCATGCAAAAAGAGCGCCTGTTTTCCGACTGGGCTGCCAACACGAATGTCAACGGCGCGCGAACCATCGCTGTTGCAGAATCCAGTGATCCGGCAAGACAAAAAGAAATTCAGGAAAAAATCAAGGCAACCAGCGCGCGAATTACCGAGATTCAGGCCAGCTTGGCCAAGCTGGAAAAAAATTCCGAGGAAACAGCGCTGTACGAAAAAGTCGCCGCCAAACGTAAAACTTACACTGCAGCACGTGACGTAGCGTTCAAGGAAAGAGCCAGCAATGAGGAAAATTCCCACAAGTTGATGCGGGTAACAGTTGAACCAGCCTTGGATGATTACGTCGCCAGCATCAAGAGTCTGTCGGCGTATCAAGCGGGATCGATTGCCTCAATGGCGGACGAGACGAAGAAAATGTCTTACGCATCCACGCTGTGGTTGATCATATTGGGTGCGGTGGCGACGCTGTTTGGCATCGTTGTGGCAGTCATCATCACCAATGGCGTCAAGAGGCAGTTGGGCTGTGAGCCCAGCCATGCGATCAGCATTGCGAACCGGATTGCAGCAGGCGATTTGTCATCCTTGATCGATACGCAGGCCGGCGACCAGACCAGCATGCTGCATGCGATCAAGATGATGCGCGACAGCATTGCCATTATCATCAACCAGGTGCGCAGCGCATCCAATTTGGTCGCTACCGCCTCCAACGAGATCGCCGCTGGCAATCTCGATTTATCGTCCCGCACCGAACAGCAGGCCAGTTCGCTGGAAGAGACAGCATCGTCGATGGAAGAGCTGACATCGACCGTCAAACAGAATGCCGATAACGCACGGCATGCCAATCGTCTTGCCGCATCGGCGTCCGATGTCGCGGTCAAAGGTGGTTCAGTTGTCGCGCAGGTGGTCGATACGATGGAGTCGATCAACGCTTCCTCGAAAAAAATTGCCGATATCATCGGCGTGATCGACAGCATTGCATTTCAGACCAATATTCTGGCGCTCAATGCGGCAGTCGAAGCGGCGCGCGCCGGCGAGCAAGGCAGGGGTTTTGCGGTGGTCGCAACAGAAGTGCGCAATCTGGCCCATCGTTCGGCTGCTGCCGCCAGAGAGATCAAGACACTGATTGGCGACTCGGTCGACAAGGTCGAGATAGGGACCCAGTTGGTCGATCAGGCTGGCGCGACGATGCAAGAAATTGTCGAGAGCGTCAAGCGCGTGACCGACATCATGAATGAAATCAGTTCGGCCAGCGCTGAGCAAACCTCTGGCATCGAGCAGATTAATCAGGCGATCATGCAGATGGATCAGGTCACACAACAAAACGCCGCGCTGGTGGAAGAGGCTGCTGCTGCGGCTGCCTCGTTGCAGTATCAGGCAGGCAATCTGGCGCAAGTAATCAGTGTGTTCAATACCGGCGACATGCAGGCGCCTGAGCCGTCGCTGGCGCCAAAGCATCCCGGCCAAGTTGCGCCTGTGGTTGTGGCACAGCCAAGCCGCCCGCGTCCATCGAGGAATACGAATCCACCGAAGCACGTGGCGAAGGCGCCTGCCACTACCGAGAGTGAATGGGAAGAATTTTGATGGAGCCGAGCGTCGGGCACCGGCATCAAGGCGAGGCCAAGGAAGCCGATGGCGGCATTGAACTGAGGCAGTCGTTAGCGTCACGCGTCATCGGCCGAGCGGTCTTGGCCGAGTCATCAAGAGCGTCGCATTTGACCTGACAGGCTCGGCATGCCCTCACTCGAATTGAACGCACGAAGTCAGGTGCTGTATTCGTGTTGTTTGAGCATCTGGCCATCCGTCACGGTCTGATCAAATACATCAATCAAGTCGCGGGCCGCTCATCTCTGAAGCCCAATTCCCATATTATTTCATCAATTTAACATAGGTAATTATCTATTATCTCCAAGGAAATTTCTCGTTCTAAAAAGAAACTTTTAGCACATACTGGTAGTCACTTTTCAATCCGAATGCTGTCGATTTTGCCCGGAAATGATGACTAGTGCACTGTGCGGCCCCTGGCACTTGTGCGCGAAAAAACAGGCCGCCTTGTGTCATAAAAATGAATCTTCTTGAGAGAAAAACCACCATGTTGTCAAATTTGAAGGTCAAGGGCAGGCTGATGGCGGGATTCGCGCTGACGGCGGCGATCAGCATCGTGGTTGGCGTGCTGGGGATCGCCAGCGAAAGCAGGATCGTCGATCTGACCCAATCGTTGTATCAGCAAGACTTGCTGAGCATTTCCCGGCTCAAGGAGGCCAGGGTCGAGCTCGCTCATGTTGGACGCGCATCTGCGCAACTGGCGTTCAGCGAGTCGCAGCAGCAACGCGCTGCGATCGCCGGCAGCAGCGCCGCGTTGAGCGCGCTGTTGAACCAGGCCCGTGCCACGACAGCCAATGACGCATTCGGCGATATCGACAAGGCGTGGGCCGATTACCAGCGCAATTTGCAAAATCGAGCTGCAAGCAATGGCGCAGCGCCGGTAGCAAGCACGGCAGCAGATCCTGAAGTCGTGCTCGATGGCTTGCTGGCCAATGCAGCCAAGCTCAAGGAAGAGCGCGCTCTGGCGGCGTTCAACGATGCCGGCGCGATCTACGCGAGCAGCCGTACCTGGGTGCTCGCCGTGCTGGCGCTGGCCGTGCTGCTCAGCGTGGCTCTGGCGATCTTGATTGCGCGCTCGATCAGGTATCAACTGGGCGACGATCCCGACGCTGCGGTCCTGGCGGCGCGCAACGTGGCGGCCGGCGATTTGACGCCGTTGGCGCTGCGCCTTGATGACAAGCACAGCCTGATGGCTGCGCTGCAACAGATCGTTGCGACCAACCTGAATCTGCAAAACGAAGTACGGCGCTTGACCGATGCATCGTCGAATGGCCAGTTGTCCGAGCGCGGCAAGCCTGAATTGTTCACCGGCGCCTATGCCGACATCATTCGCGGCACCAACACGATGCTGGACGCGATCTTGCTGCCGATCGCCGAAGGCAACCGCATCCTGGCGCAAATTTCCGCCGGCAAGATCGATGAAGTGATCGTCCAGACCTATCGGGGTGACCATGAAAAAATGAAACTGGCGGTCAACAATGTCGCGAGCACGGTGCAGGGCTTGCAAAACGAGTTGCGGCGTCTGGTGCAAGCCTCGGCCGACGGTCAATTGTCCGAGCGCGGCAAGCCCGAACTGTTCCAGGGCGCTTATGCGGACATCA
>CANFGA010000399.1 GCA_947446335.1 Oxalobacteraceae bacterium
ACAACTATACCCACGACAAGAAGATCGAACGCATGTATGTATCGGGCGCGGTGCAGGCGCATCTGATGGCCGGGCGCCTGGTGATCGTCTGCCAGGGCGGGGCCACCGAATTGGTACCCCGGATCATCGCCGACAAGATCGCCGAGCGCGATGCCTCGCTGGTGGTGCGGGTGAACAAGGCCAACGCCGAGATCGACGCCGACGATCCGTACGCCGCGTTCCAGATTCCGGATGATTTGATGTGGTGATGACAGAGCCCCGATGCGACTGACTTCCTTTACCGATTACACCTTGCGCACGCTGATCTACCTCGGCATGCACCGCGAGCGCCTGGCAACAATCCAGGATATCGCCCAGTTGCACGGCATCTCGAAAAACCATTTGATGAAAGTGGTGCACCAGCTTGGCATCTCGGGTCTGGTGGAAACGGTGCGCGGTCGCAACGGCGGCCTGCGCCTGGGGCGCGAGCCGGAACTGATCAACCTGGGTGAAGTGGTGCGCAACAGCGAGCCCGACTTTTACATGGCCGAGTGTTTTGCGCCGGGTGGCGGCGCGTGCTATCTGGCGCCGTCATGCGTGCTCAAGGGCGTGCTGGCCAAGGCCACCGCGGCTTATCTGAAAGAACTCGATGGCGTGACGCTGGCCGAACTGATCGCGCTCGAAGCGCCATCGCCACTGCGCACCGAAGTTGCCACCATTGTCTGGAAACCCTGACGCTGGCAATCGATGCTGCCAGCGCATCCGCCGTCATTGATTGCGACTGGTCAGATTTTTTTGATGACCGATGATCTTGCCGCAGCCGCTGCCCGGGCCCGGATGAGTACAACTCTCCGGACCCGAATTGGGCTCCAGCAGCGCTGATTGACTGCGCTCAGCGCTTCAGTTGCGACAAGTCGCGCACCGCACCGCGATCGGCCGAGGTGGTCAAGGCGGCGTAGGCTTGCAGCGCCTGCGATACATAGCGCACGCGGTTCACCGGCTTCCATCCATCGTTCCCGCGCGCATCCATCGCCACGCGGCGCTGGGCCAGATCGTCTGCGCTGATGCGCAGGTTGATGGTGCGGTTCGGGATATCGATGTCGATCATGTCGCCTTCTTCGACCAGACCGATCGCGCCGCCTTCCGCCGCTTCCGGCGATGCATGGCCGATCACCAGACCCGACGATCCGCCCGAGAAGCGGCCATCGGTCAACAGCGCGCAAGCTTTGCCCAGGCCCTTCGACTTGATGTACGAAGTCGGGTACAGCATCTCTTGCATCCCCGGGCCGCCCTTCGGTCCTTCGTAGCGGATGATGACGACATCGCCTTCGTGCACCGCGTCGCCCAGAATGGCTTCGACCGCCGTGTCCTGGCTTTCGAACACGCGCGCCTTGCCGGAAAATTTCAGGATGCTTTCGTCGACGCCCGCAGTCTTGACGATGCAGCCGTTCTCGGCCAGATTGCCATACAACACGGCCAGACCGCCATCTTGCGAGTAGGCGTGCGCCTTGTCGCGGATGCAGCCGGTGGCGCGGTCCATGTCCAGGCTGGCGAAGCGCTCCGACTGCGAGAACGCAGTCTGGGTCGGCACGCCGCCCGGCGCCGCGCTGTACAAGGAGTGCACGGCCGGATCCAAGCTGCGGGTGATGTCGTTGTGTTCGATCGCCTCCAGCATGGTGGGCGCGTGGATGGTCGGCAGCGACGTATCGAGCAGGCCGGCGCGCGCCAGTTGGCCCAGGATCGAGAAGATGCCGCCGGCGCGGTGCACGTCTTCGATATGGTATTTGTCAGTCATCGGCGCGACCTTGCACAGGCAGGGCACCTTGCGCGAGATGCGGTCGATATCTTGCATCTTGAAGTCGACTTCGGCTTCGTGCGCGGCCGCCAGCAGATGCAGCACGGTATTGGTCGAGCCGCCCATCGAGACATCAAGCGCCATCGCGTTTTCGAACGCAGCCTTGGTCGCGATCGAGCGCGGCAGCACCGAGTAATCATCCTGTTCGTAGTGGCGCTTGGCCAGTTCGACGATCAGGCGCCCGGCGCGCAAGAACAGTTCCTTGCGATCCGAATGGGTCGCCAGCACGGTGCCGTTGCCCGGCAGCGCCAGTCCCAGTGCCTCGGTCAGGCAATTCATCGAGTTGGCCGTGAACATGCCGGAGCACGAACCGCAGGTCGGGCAAGCCGAGCGTTCGATCTCGGCCACGTCGGCGTCGCTGATCGATTGGTCGCCAGCCTTGATCATCGCGTCGACCAGATCGAGCTTGATGATCTTGCGGGCGCCATCGACCACCTTGACGACCTTGCCCGCTTCCATCGGGCCGCCGGAAATGAACACTACCGGAATATTGAGGCGCATCGCAGCCATCAGCATGCCTGGCGTGATCTTGTCGCAGTTCGAGATGCACACCATCGCGTCGGCGCAGTGCGCGTTGACCATGTATTCGACCGAGTCGGCGATCAGGTCGCGCGAAGGCAGCGAGTACAGCATGCCGCCATGGCCCATCGCGATGCCATCGTCGACCGCGATGGTGTTGAATTCCTTGGCCACACCGCCGGCCGCTTCGATCTCGCGCGCCACCATCTGGCCCAGATCCTTCAGGTGCACATGGCCAGGCACGAACTGCGTGAATGAATTGACGACGGCGATGATCGGCTTGTCGAAATCGCCATCTTTCATGCCGGTGGCGCGCCACAGCGCGCGCGCTCCAGCCATGTTGCGGCCTTGGGTGGTGGTATGTGAACGGTAAGTCGGCATGGGATATCCTGAAGGTAGCGTACGAATGGGAGCATCAGGATGCCGTGTTCGCGGCGAGTTGTCCAATATATGATGTCATCGGCTGTCAGTGCCTTGGCATATCACGGCAGATGAGCGTCGATATCGGGTGGGAGATGGACCAACGTCACCGTTGAAAGGCGACTTGGACTGAAACGCCGGATCGCGCTTGCCTGCGGCCCAGCTCCTGCCAGCGCAGTCAGCGTCTTGGGCCGATCGCGTGGCAACAACAGACCCGCCAAATACTCGCGAAAGCCTCGCCGCTGAACAATATTGCAAAAAATAGAATCAAACTGCGCCGCGAAAGTTCCTGGTGATCTGGGAGCGGCTGGAAATGAAGGATGAAAGAACATGATGACTCAATCTCTTGATGATCAATATGAGATCAGTTTAAAAAATGTCAAAAAAACTACCGTTGGATCATACTCATGAAAAACTATCACTTCAATAAGCAGATTCTATTGGACGTGTTATTTCAATCTCGATTACCATAGGGAAACAATTTTGTCACATTATATTTATTTTAATGATGAAAAAAAGTCGCGATTTGGAGAATATCTGAGTCTGGAAAACATTGTAATTGTTTGCCATTTCTAAAAAATGATGCAAATTGCAATGCTGTTTGCTTTATAAAAAATGATCAGTTACAAGCTTGGCTTGCCATGCCTTTCATGCTGATGGCTGAAATGGATCATGGAACTGATCTTATCTATTTTTTATCAAGCAAGTCAACTAGCGCCATGCGCTATTAATTTTCTTACCAACGAAATGTCTAAATGAATATTAAAAAAAGATTTGTATTATCTGCACTGGCAATCGCATTATCCTCTTCCATGGCATTTGCTGAAACCGACAATAAAGCAGCAAATTTCTGGTGGCCTGATCAACTCGATCTGAGAGCGCTACGCCAGAATTCAGCTGAGTCCAGTCCCATGGAAAAATCTTATAATTATGCACAACAAGCAAAAAAATTGGATTTTAAAGTTGTAAAAAAAGATATAGAAAAAGTAATGAAAACATCCCAGGCTTGGTGGCCGGCAGATTATGGTACCTATGCACCATTCTTTGTTCGCTTGGCTTGGCATAACTCGGGTACCTATCGCACCTTTGATGGTCGCGGTGGTGCCGGCGGCGGACAACAACGGTTTGAAGCCCTCAA
>CANFGA010000400.1 GCA_947446335.1 Oxalobacteraceae bacterium
CCTTCTTTCAGGGTTTCCATCAGCTTTTGACGCTCTTCGCCCATCGACGCTTCGATCACCGCACGGCGGGACAGAACGACGTTGTTGCGTTTGCGATCGAGCTTGATGACCTTGAATTCCAGGGTCTTGCCTTCGAACGGGGTGGTGTCCTTGACTGGACGGGTATCAACCAGCGAACCCGGCAGGAAAGCGCGGATGCCATTGGTCAGCACGGTCAGGCCGCCCTTGACTTTGCCATTGACGGTACCGACGACGATTTCGCCCGATTCCATCGCTTTTTCCAGTGCCAGCCACGAGGCCAGACGCTTGGCTTTGTCGCGCGACAAGATGGTATCGCCGAAACCGTTTTCCAACGATTCGATCGCCACGGAAACGAAGTCACCAACTTTGACTTCGAGTTCGCCGTGGTCGTTCTTGAATTCTTCGACAGGGATAAATGCTTCGGATTTGAGGCCGGCATTGACGATCACGAAATTGTGATCGAGACGCACGACTTCAGCGGAAATGACTTCGCCAGAGCGCATATCTTGACGCGACAACGATTCCTCGAAGAGCGCGGCAAAACTTTCCATACCTTGGGATTCGGTAGATGTAACTGTAGACATAGGGCTCACACAAGTTGACCAGCAGAGTACGCAGGATGCGTCTTAAACTGGGTTAGGTTAAACACATGGCAGGAGTGATCCTGCCACCACACTGCACCAGGGTGCATTTACTTCATTGCTGCTGCATACCATTTCAACACCAGTTCGACAGCCTGATCGGCCGTCATGTCCGATGTATCGAGGACATGCGCACCCTCTGCCGGTTGCAAAGGCGCGATCGCACGGTGAGTGTCACGTTCGTCTCGCGTATTCAAATCCATCAGAAGGTCTTCCATATTAGCAGAAATTCCCTTGTCTATCAATTGCTGGTAGCGGCGCTCGGCGCGCGCCTGGGCGCTCGCGGTCAGGAACACCTTCAACGTGGCATGCGGAAAAATCACCGTCCCCATGTCGCGCCCGTCGGCCACCAGACCCGGCGCCTTGCGAAAGCCCAGTTGCAGCGCAAACAAGGCCTGGCGCACCGCCGGCAACGCGGCGATCACTGAAGCCATGTTGCCCACTGCCTCGGCGCGAATCGCCTCGCTCACATTTTCATGCGCCAGCATCACGCCGGCGCCTGAAAAGGAGCAAGGCAAATGTTCGGCCAGCTTGGCCAGCGCGTGTTCGTCGTGCACATCGGTGCCGCGGCGCAGCGCAGTCAATGCCGTCAGGCGATACAGCGCGCCCGAATCCAGATAGTGAAAACCGAGCTTGTCAGCGACGCGGTGCGCAACAGTGCCCTTGCCGGAAGCGGTCGGGCCATCGATGCTGATGACAGGAATGGGGAAAGTGGACATAAATTCTTCAAGGTTGATCTGGCCAGCATCAGGCAGCGTGCCCGATGCCAGCAAAGGCGGCGAAATAATCGGGGAAAGTCTTGGCCACGCAGCCAGGATCGTTGATGCGGATATGACCCCCGCGCAAGGCCGCGCCATCGAGTGCGGCCAGCGAAAAGCACATCGCCATCCGGTGATCGTCGTAGGTATCGATGGTGGCGTCAAGCATCACCTTGGGCGGCGTCACGCGCAGATAGTCGGCGCCCTCTTCCACTTCGGCGCCCAGCTTGCGCAATTCGCACGCCATCGCGGCGATGCGGTCGGTTTCCTTGACGCGCCAGCTGCCGATGTTGCGCAAGATGCTGGTGCCATCGGCATGCAGCGCGCAAATCGCGATCGTCATCGCGGCATCCGGAATATGGTTGAAGTCCATGTCGATCGCCTTGAGCACGCCGTTCGAACTGGCTTCGATCCAGTTGTCGCCCAGCGTGATTTGAGCGCCCATCCGTTCCAGCGCTTCGACAAAACGCACATCGCCCTGGATGCTGTCACGCCCCACGCCAACGACGCGCACCGGGCCGCCGGCGATCGCGCCAGCGGCCAGAAAGTACGATGCCGACGAGGCATCGCCTTCGACATGGATGGTGCCCGGGCTGCGGTAGCACTGCCCGGCTGGCACGGTGAACGATTTCCAGCCATCGCGCACCACGTCGACGCCAAAACGGCGCATCAGGTTCAGCGTGATCTCGATGTAGGGCTTGGAAATCAAGTCGCCGATGACGCTGATCGTCACCGCCTGTTCTTTCGCCATCAATGGCGCCGCCATCAGCAATGCAGTGAGAAACTGGCTCGATACATTGCCGGCCACACCGAGGTGCTGGGCCGTGATCTGCGCGCGCCCGATGTGCAGCGGCGGAAAGCCCGGATTGCCGGTGCATAGGATGTCAGCGCCGATCGCATTCAACGCGTCGACCAGATCTTTGATCGGACGCTCGTGCATGCGCGCCACGCCGTGCAGCGTGTAGTCGCCGCCGAGCACGGCCAGCGCGGCGGTCAACGGACGGATCGCGGTGCCGGCATTACCCATGAATAAATCTGCCTGCTGCTGCGGAAACACGCCATCGATGCCTTCGACCAGATAGCTGCCCTTGCCCTGCTCGCGCCATTGCACGCCGAGCGTGCGCAGCGCTGCCAGCATCACCGACGTATCGTCGGATGCCAGCAGATCGACGATCTCGGTCGTGCCTTCGGCCAGAGCGGCCAGCAGCAAGATGCGGTTTGAAATGCTTTTCGATCCGGGCAACTGGAGCGTACCCTGGGCCAGGGCCACCGGCGCCAGATCGATGTAATCGGGATGATTCTTATGCTGCGTCATGCTGTCCTTGTCTGCCGATGTTTCTGCGTAGAGTGTGCGGTTGCACTGAAAAGGTCAAATCCAACAGCGCTTCGGTTGCGATGTCTCAGTGATGGCGATCGATGACCGATCCACCGTCAGCGCCATGTCAATTCGGCGCCGCAGGCTCTGCGGTTTCGATCGCGTCTATCCATTGCTGGCGCGCGCGCCGGGCATTGGCATAGACTGTTTCGAGCGCGGCGCCATCGCCGGCGGCCAGGCTGGCGCGCATCTGCGTCAATTGTGCCAGATAGCCATCCAACTGGTCCAGCAATGCCGATTGATTGGCCAGGCTGATGTCGCGCCACATCTCGGGCGACGAGCCGGCGATGCGCGTGAAATCGCGAAAACCGCTGGCTGCATACTGGAACAGCAGCGCCGAATCGGGCGCATGCGCGACCTGATCGACCAGCGCAAAGGCCAGCAGATGCGGCAAATGGCTGACCGCTGCAAACACTTGATCGTGTTCGCCCGGGCTCAAGCGATGGACGATGGCGCCGCACAGGCGCCAGGCCTGTGCCACGCGCTCGATATCAGGGGCGGCATTTTCGATCAACGGCGTCAGCACCGCCTTCTTGCCTTGATACAAATCGACGATCGCCGCATCGGGCCCGTTGCTTTCGCGCCCGGCGATCGGATGGCCGGGCACGAATTGCGCGACCTTGCCCTGCAGGGCGCGCCGCGCCGCCGCGACCACGTCGGACTTGGTGCTGCCGGCATCGGTGACGATGGTGCTTGCCTCCAGATACGGCGCGAGCGCGGCCAGGATGGCTTCGGTCTGCGCCACCGGAGCGGCGATCAAGACCAGATCGGCGCCTGCCAACGCTTGGCCTAGATCGGATCCGATGACATCGATGATGCCCAGTTCGAGCGCGCGCGCCAACGATGCCTGCGAGCGACCGATGCCGACCACACAATCGACCGCGCCGGCCTTTTTCAGCGCCAGCGCGAACGAACCGCCGATCAAGCCGACGCCGAAGATGACAACTTTATTGAACGCAGGACCGTTCAAGCGCGCCCCTGATTCATGTTTTGATTCATGGCCAGTGTCAGGGCAGCGATGAAGCTGGCATTTTCCTGTGGCAAGCCGATCGAGATGCGCAGCCATTGCGGCAAACCGTAGCTGGCGACCGGGCGCACGATCACGCCCTGC
>CANFGA010000401.1 GCA_947446335.1 Oxalobacteraceae bacterium
CGAGCTGGGTGCCACCCATCTCCATCGAAAACACCGCGACCGGCAAGCCGCTGTCGATTGCGACGTTTTCGCCGATGTTGATCGAAAATGCGGTCTTGCCCATCGATGGACGACCGGCGACGATCACCAAGTCACCTGGCTGCAAGCCCGACGTCATCCGATCCAGATCGATGAAGCCGGTCGGCACGCCAGTGATTTCGCTTTGATTATCGCGGCTGTAGAGCTCGTCGATGCGCTCGACGACCTGGGTCAAGAGTGGCTGGATCGCAACGAAACCCTGGGCCCCGCGCGAGCCTTCTTCGGCGATCGCGAAGATCTTGGACTCGGCCTCATCCAGCATTTGCTTGACTTCCTTGCCTTGCGGACTGAAGGCCTGGCCGGAAATTTCATCGGCCACCGTGATCAATTTGCGCAACACGCCGCGATCGCGGACGATCTCGGCGTAGCGCCGGATATTGGCCGCCGACGGCGTGTTTTGCGCCATCGCATTCAGGTAAGCGATGCCGCCCACTTCCTCGGCCTTGCCGACCGATGTCAGCGATTCAAACACCGTGATCACGTCGGCCGGCCTTGACCCATTGATCAGCTTGACCATGTGCTCGAAGATGATGCGGTGGTCGTAGCGATAGAAATCTTCGGCGTGCATGAAGTCGGCGATGCGGTCCCAGGCGGCATTGTCGCGCAGCAAACCGCCGAGCACGGATTGCTCGGCTTCGATCGAGTGCGGCGGGATGCGCAGGGAGTCCAGTTGTGGATCTGAGGAGGCGTTCATGGCGCGGATTATACCCGTTTCGATGCGCAGGCAAAAAAAGTGGTGGAAAATAGGACGAAAAAAAGCCGGGCGAACCCGGCTTTTTCATTGCTCTGCAGTATCAACCAGGGATGTACGCCCGGAAATACTCAGAACTTGATCAACATCGATCAGGCCTTGTCTGGCACCACGGCGATCGTCACTTCGACGACGACGTCGGTATGCAGAGCGACCGATACTGCGTGCTCGCCCACTGTTTTCAACGGGCCAGTCGGCAAGCGGATTTGCGATTTGTCGACAGCAAAACCTTGCTTGGTCAACGCGTCAGCGATATCGGCATTGGTGACGGAACCGAACAGACGACCATCGACGCCCGCTTTTTGAGCGACTTGAACCGTCATGCCAGCCAATTTTTCGCCTTGCGTTTGCGAAACGGACAACTTGGCTGCAGCAGCCAGTTCCAGTTCAGCGCGCTTGACTTCGAATTCGGCGATGGCGCTGGCGGTGGCACGACGTGCCATGCGCTGCGGGATCAGGAAGTTACGAGCGTAACCATCTTTCACTTTGACGACTTCGCCAAGGTTGCCGACGTTGGCTACTTTTTCTAACAGAATGATTTGCATATTTCTCTCCAGGATCTTGACTGACGCGGTGCTTAAGCCGAGTGCAGATCGGTGTATGGCAACAACGCGAGGAAGCGCGCGCGCTTGATTGCGGTATCAACTTGACGCTGATAGTGCGCCTTGGTACCGGTCAGACGTGCTGGCATGATCTTGCCGTTTTCCTGGACGAAATCCTTGAGCGTATCGACATCTTTGTAGTCGACTTGTTCAACGTGTGCAGCGGTGAAGCGGCAGAATTTCTTGCGTTTGAACAGCGGATTTTGCTGTTTGCGCTTTTCTTTAAGCTTGAGCTTGTTTTTGTCGAACTTTTTACCGAATGCCATCTGAGGCTCCTGTATCTAATAAATGCGCTTGTCTTAACTGACAGCACTGAAATCAATGATGTGAAACACCAGGCTCTTGCTATTGCGACTTTTCTTGGCCAGGAATCCGGTGAACTGATGCACTCCACCCAAACGGGCGGCGCTGAAACGATCTGAAATCTCTCCTGCGGCGAGCGCAGTGATTTCAAACTCGGCCAAACGGGCTATGCCTGCCTCCATTTGCTGCGAACTGTGCTGCAAGACTGCAGTCACAATCGGCATGCCTGCCGGGGTATAGCGCAATACTTCACGCTCGGCAATGATGGCAATGAATTGGCAATGATTCAGTTCAAGACCCCGATCAACAATTAAGCCGCTGCGGCGACAGCAACTGCTGCAGGTGCTTCGGTGCGATGGCTTTTGGCTGCATCGTCGCGCTGAACCGACTTCATCATCGGCGAAGGGGCTGTTTCAGCCTTCTTCATCTTGACGGTCAGGTGACGCAACACGGCATCATTGAATTTGAATGCTGTTTCCAGTTCGACCAGGGTCTCGTTGTCGCATTCGATGTTCATGCAGATGTAGTGCGCTTTAGCCAGTTTCTGGATCGAGTAAGCCATTTGACGGCGGCCCCAATCTTCAACGCGGTGAACCGAACCGCCGCGCGTCGCAACGCTGGCTTTGTAACGTTCGATCATCGCGGGCACTTGCTCGCTCTGGTCCGGGTGGACGATAAAAACTATTTCATAATGACGCATGCAAACTCCTTAAGGACAAATTGATGATCGCCCACCTCGGCGTCAAGACGAGTGTGGGAAGAGAACAGCCGAATACTTTAACCGATTCTTTGCAATAACTCAAGCATTTTCGCCTGCAGCAGCCTGGCGTTTTCGGCCAAGGCAAGCCCGGACTGAAAGCTTGGGCCAACTTCGGCGAAAAACAACAATTATCCTTGCATTCGGTTCAATACTGTACAAAAATACAGACTGTTTATATGAACAGCATTTAACCATGCGCGACAAAATGATCAAGCTCACTGCACGGCAAGCACAAATTCTGAATCTGATCAAGGATGCAATAACCAATACCGGCTTCCCGCCAACGCGCGCCGAGATCGCCAGGGAACTCGGATTCAAGTCGGCCAATGCGGCCGAGGAGCATCTGCAAGCGCTCGCGCGCAAGGGAGCGATCGACATTTCGCCCGGTACGTCGCGCGGCATCCGTTTACTGGGTACGAATGCCGAACTGCGCATTCCGACCATCTCGACCATGCTGGCGCTGCCCTTGATCGGGCGCGTCGCCGCAGGCTCGCCGATACTGGCGCAGCAGCATGTGGAAGCCAATTACAACGTCGACCCTGCGATGTTTTCCGCCAAGCCAGATTTTCTGCTGAAGGTACGCGGCTGGTCGATGCGCGACGCCGGCATCATGGACGGCGACTTGTTGGCGGTCAAGAAAGTTGACAGCGCAAGCAATGGCCAGATCGTCGTGGCCCGCATCGGCGACGACGTGACCGTCAAGCGCTACAAGAAGAACGGCGCCATCATCGAATTATGGCCCGAAAATCCCGACTTCAGCGTGATCACGGTCGACCCGGAATCCGATGAATTCGTCCTCGAAGGCTTGGCAGTGGGTTTGCTGCGCAGCTGGAACTGAACGAGCGCACCAGGAACTGATGCACGCTGCTGCATCGAACGGCGCTCGTTCACGCTGTCAGCTCAAACTGGCTGCATCGAGCGCCTGGGCGAAGTCGCCAAGCAAGTCGGCTTCATCCTCGATCCCGACCGAGACCCGGATCAGCGATTCGGCGATCCCCATGCTGGCGCGCCGCTCCGCCCCCATTTCATAAAAGATCGTGTGCGCCACAGGAATCACCAGTGTGCGCGTATCACCTAAATTACTCGCTGGAATGGCCAGATTGAGCTGATTCAGGAAATCGAAGCAATCAATGCCACCCTCGCCACCCTCGCCATCCTTCAATTCGAAGCTGAGCAAAAAGCCGCAGTGGCGAAACAACTCGCTTGAAATCGCGTGCTGCGGGTGTGTCGGCAGTCCCGGATAGTGCACGGCAGCCACGCGCGGATCGGCCTGCAGCATCAGCGCCAGTGCCAGCGCATTGGAACAGGCGCGCTCCATGCGCAGCGCCAGCGTCTCGGCACCGATCGCAATATGGTGCGCCGCTTCCGGCCCCAGCGACGCGCCAAAATCGCGCAA
>CANFGA010000402.1 GCA_947446335.1 Oxalobacteraceae bacterium
GTCCAACCATCACCGGGCAGCGTCCGCGCTGCGCGATCAACAGCGGTTCATCGCCCACTTGCTGCGCGCTCGACTCTGGCGTGACCAGGCGCGGCAATTGATCGCTGCGACCGTGGCCGCGCGAAATCACGCCCGGTCGAAAACCGGCCGCCACCAAAGCCTCGACCAGCCAGATCGTCAACGGCGTCTTGCCGGTGCCACCGATGAAGATGTTGCCGACCACGATCACCGGCACCGGCAAGCGCGTCGAGCGCAGAACGCCGACCCGGTACAGCAGGCGGCGCAGGCCAGACAGCGCGCCGAACAGTTGCGACAGCGGCCACAACGCAGAGGCCAGCGGGCCGCGCCGCAGCCAGGCCCGCGTCAAGATGGCCTCGATGGACGATGCGGCGGGAGCGGGAGCGGCTGGATGGGGAGTTGGCATGGGCATTGAAGAGAAGGTGACATGCGCCAGAAGGCGCATCGCGGGTGATGGAAATGATGGAAACCGGCCAGGCGCTTATTTGCCGGTGCTGGTCTGGGCCGCAAAAGTGAGCTTCTCGAAGCCGGCCAGGCGCGCCGCTTCCATCACGTTGATCACCATCTGATGCATCGCGAACTGATCGGCATTGATGACCACGATCGGTGCAGCAGAATCAGCGCCAGCGCCGGCCGCCTTGGCAGCGCTCTTCAACGCTTCGGCCAGCGAGGCCACGTCGTGAAACTGGATTCGCACATTGTCAACCGTATAGCTGCCCTTGGCATCGACCGTGACGTTGATCTGATGTGGGCGTTCCAGCGCCTTTTCAGCGTCGGCGGTCGGCAACGTGATCTGCAGCTCGGTGTACTTGCTGTAGGTGGTGCTGACCATCAGAAAAATCAGGATCACCAGCAAGACGTCGATGAAAGGGATCAGGTTGATCTCGGGGTCTTCGCGTCCCCGGCCGCGACGAAAATTCACCGCCGCACACCGTGCACGATATCGACAAACTTGACCGCCTGCTGCTCCATGTCGATCACGAAGTCATCGACCAATGCCCGGAAGTGGCGATAGAACACCAGCGCCGGCATCGCGATCGCCAGGCCAAAGCCGGTGTTATACAAGGCGACCGAAACGCCGTGTGCAAGCTGGGTCGGATTGGTGCCGCTGGCGTTTTGCGCGCCAAAAATTTCGATCATGCCAACCACGGTGCCGAACAAGCCCATCAACGGCGCCAGCGTGGCGATCGTCCCCAGCGTGGTCAAGAACCGTTCCAGCACATGCGCTTGCGCCCGCCCGGCATCTTCGATCGCATCCTTCATCGACTCGCGCTCGGCATCGACGTTGCGCAGCGCCGCTGCCAGCACCGCGCCCAGCGGGGAATTCTGTTCCAGCGTATCGATCGTGGCGGCACTGGCATTGCCCTTGCGATACACCTGCACCACGTCGTCAAACAAGGTGCGCGGCAACAGTTTGCTGCGCCGCAAATACAGCAAACGCTCGACGATGAGCGCCATCGCGACGATGGAGGCGATCAGCAATAACCAGATAGGCCAGCCTGCAGCTTGAAAAATGGCGAACAAAACGCACTCCTGTTTGAATTGACAACATGATGGAAGCAACCCGCACCATCGATTGCCCGCAATTGTACGCATGCAGCAGCCGATGCCGCAATCCCGCTGATGTGGCCAATTCGTGACTGATGCGCAGCCGGGCCGCCATCGGCCATGACAGATCCGGATCAACCCGCATGCTGCCATGGCAAAGTTTTGCACATATTCTGTGGATAAGATTGTGAGCAAGCCGCTCAACAGTGGCAAAGAGCGTTGATTTGAAAGAAAAAATTTTCCCTGATCAAGAATGTTGCAGCGAGGTCAAACGGGCGCCGATGGCATCAAAACTAGCGTGGGCGCAGCCGCCGGTTCTGCACACTATCTGTGGATAAGACTGTTGGCAAGATCCTTCACTACGTTGCAAGTAATTGATTTAAAACAATAATACTTTCATGCGCAAAAATTGAGCAGCCATGAAATCGATACCGGGCCAGAAATTTCAAGCCCGATGCCAGCGCCATCCGGACGACTTTTGCACATCTTCTGTGGATAAGATTGTTAGCAAGACTGTTGAGACCGGTCAATCCCATTGATTTTAAAGCCTATTTTTATCCTGCATAAAAATGTGGCAATCGATCCAGAATGCGCAAAACGGCGAAAAGCGCGGCATCCGGCGGCCTTGGCGCACTCGCCAGCGCAGATGTCGGCCGCCAGATAAAAGTTTTGCACACATTCTGTGGATAACTTTGTGAACAACTGCCTGAACTCGCCCCAATGTGCTTGATCCATAAGGATTTTTTTTGCTTGCTTCGAAATAAGGCAAGATTCTTTTTCTTTTTAAATCAATTACTTATAAAAAAATCCTTGTTGTTTGCCGCGATGTGTGACATAAGCATGACCTCCCGCACCCTCTGTGGATAGATCCCCGCCATGCTTCTGAACCCCAGCACAGACACGCCGCCCGTCTTGACCGTGACGGCATTGAACCAGGCGGTTGCACGCCTGCTGGAACGCTCGTTTCCATTGACCTGGATCGCGGGCGAAGTATCGAATTTCACGCGTGCCAGTTCCGGCCACTGGTACTTCACGCTCAAGGACGATGGCGCCCAGGTGCGCGCAGTGATGTTTCGCGGGCGCGCGCAATATGCCGACTTCTTGCCGCGCGAAGGCGACAAGGTCGAAGTGCGCGCGCTGGTCACGCTGTATGGCGCGCGCGGCGATTATCAGATCAACGTCGAAGCGATCCGGCGCGCCGGCATCGGCGCGCTGTACGAAGCGTTTCTGCGTCTGAAGGAAAAACTGGGCGCGCAAGGCTTGTTCGATCCCGAGCGCAAGCGCGCGCTGCCGATGTTTGCCAGAACCGTGGGCATCGTCACCAGCTTGCAGGCCGCCGCCTTGCGCGATGTCCTGACGGCGCTCGCGCGCCGCGCGCCGCATGTGAGCGTCATCGTTTATCCGACCCCGGTGCAGGGCCAGCAGGCGGCAGAAAAAATTGCTGCAGCGATCAATCTGGCGTCGCGCCGCGCCGAATGCGATGTGCTGCTGGTGTGCCGCGGCGGGGGCAGCATGGAAGACTTGATGTCGTTCAATGACGAAGCCGTGGCACACGCGATTGCCGCTTGCAGCATGCCGGTCATCGCCGGGATCGGCCACGAAACCGATTTCACGATCGCCGATTTTTGCGCCGATGTGCGCGCCGCCACGCCGACCGCCGCCGCCGAGATGGCAGTCACGCCGCGCGCAAACTGGCTCGCTTCATTGCAAGCGGATGCGTTCGACTTGCAGCGCGCGATGCGGCGCACGCTGGACGGCGCGATGCAAACTCTGGACCGGCAGGCGCAGCGCTTGCAAAGCCCGCTGCAACAGATCGGTCGTCAAAGGCTGAAGCTGCTGGCGCTGTCGACCGCGATGACGCATGCCCACCGCGCACCGCTGCAGCAAGCCAGATTCGCGCTGGAGCGGCGCGCAGCGCGCCACGCCGCATGCCGCCCGGATGTGGCGCCCCTGCGTGCGCAATTGCTGGCACTGGCACAGCGCAGCAGCGCCAGCATGAAAGCAACAGCAACGCATCGGCGCGCCACCCTCGACGGTCTGGCGGCGCAACTCGCCTTGCTCAATCCGCAACGCACATTGGCGCGCGGCTATGCGATCGTCACCGATGCCAAGGGATTGATCGTGCGCGCACCGTCGCAACTGATGCCGCGCCAGCGCATCACGCTGCGCCTTGCCGAGGGCAGCGCCGACGTGACAGTGGCCGAGGTACAGGCTCTGGTTCCGCTGGCCTGAGGCAAACCTGCAACCTTCGCGTATCCGATTTACAATGGTGGGTGATTTGACACAGATTTGCTGTTTTTTTCAACCCACCAAGGATACAA
>CANFGA010000403.1 GCA_947446335.1 Oxalobacteraceae bacterium
CTGCTGCTGGCACAAGCGCACGATTTCGGCGATGCGCCAGCTGCGAAAGTTCGATACGCCAAAGGACAGTATCTTGCCGCTGCGGATCAGGTCGCCCATCGCGCGCACCACCTCTTCCAGATTGAGATCGTGAAAATCGCGGTGCAGATACAGGATATCGATGTAATCGGTGGCGAGCCGCGCCAGGCAGGAATCGACTTGCTGCAGCAGCCATTTGCGCGAATAGTGAAACAGACTTAATCCGGCGCCCATCGAGTTGCCGACCTTGGTCGCCAGCACCCAGTTGTGGCGATCCCCGGCCAGCACCTGGCCGACCATTTCTTCAGAGCGCCCGCCGCTGTAGACATCGGCGGTGTCGATGAAGTTGATCCCGTGTTCGCGCGCCGAGGCGACCATGCGCTCGGCTTCGGCCAGATCGGTTTGATCGCCGAACATCATCGTGCCCAGGCAGAGCGCCGATACTTTCAGATTGCTGGTTCCAAGATGTCGATATTGCATCAGATGATTCCTTTTCCAATCGTTGCTGGTGGACCATCTTACACCGCCAGCCGGCGCGATTGTCCGCTCTGCAGCGGTAACAAAATACGGTAAAGCCGGGCGCGTTCTGATGCTGCGGCGAAGGCCGCGCTTGTGGACAACGGTTGGAGGATGAGATTCAAATGGATGACGTTCAAATGCTTGCGGCACCGGATGTCAACTCTGCCAATGTGGCGGTCCAGCCGACGATGCCGCCCTGGGCGCGCATCATCGCCAGCGTGGCTTGCTTGAAATGCGGAAAATAGCTGGCAGTGGCATCTTCGATCAACAGGCATTCATAGCCGCGGTCATTGGCTTCGCGCATCGAACTTTGCACGCAGACCTCGGTCGTGACGCCGGCAAAGAGCAGGTGGCTGATGACGCGTTCTTGCAACTGCGCGTGCAGATCGGTGCCGTAAAACGCGCCCTTGCCTGGCTTGTCGATGACAACTTCGCCCGCCAGCGGCGCCACGGCGGCCACGATCTCGTTGCCCGGTTCGCCGCGGATCAAAATGCGCCCCATCGGACCTGCGTCGCCGATCCTGGGCGAGGCATTGCCGCGCAGCAGTTTCGAGGCCGGGCAATCCGACAAATCGGCTTGATGCGATTCGCGCGTGTGGATCACCATCAGCTCGCAACTACGGGCCCAGGCCAACAGCTGCGCCACCACCGGCACCACTGCATCGAGTTGCGACACGTCATTGCCCAGCGCCGCGCCGAAACCACCCGGTTCGATGAAGTCGCGCTGCATGTCGATCACGATCAGCGCCGTTCTGCCGGTCTCGAATGTGTAATCATAGGGCTGCGCCTTCACGCACCGGTGCAGGTTGTTTTTTTGCAGTGTGTTCATGCGTTCTCCAGCAAAGCGGCAGCGCTGCCATGGCCTGCCATGTAAAGACCGAGCGTGGCGCGCTCGGCAGTGCGCGCATCGGCCACATGGACGATGCGGCCATTGGCCATGACCAGGATGCGGTCCGCCAGCTCCATCAACTCGTCGAGATCTTCGCTCACCAGCAGCACGGCGGCGCCCTGTTCGCGCGCCGCGATGATGCGCGCGTGGATGTCGGACACCGCCGCAAAGTCGAGTCCAAACACCGGATTGGCGGCAATGAGGAGCGTGACCGAGTCGGCCAATTCGCGCGCCAGCACCGCCCGTTGCACATTGCCGCCCGAGAGCGTGCCGATCGCGCGCCCGGGCAACGCCGGCTTGACGTTGAAAGCGGCGATCAATTGCTGTGCGCGCGCATCCATCGCGCTGCGGTTCAAGCGCCAGCCGAAGCGGCGCATCGCGGCGCTGTCGAAATCGCGCAGCGCCATGTTTTCTGCCACCGTCATGGCGGCTATGCACGCATTATGCAGCGGCTCTTCGGGCAGGCTGAACACCTTTTCGCGCTGCATTTCGGCGCGGGTGGCGCGGTACGGTGCGCCATTGACATCGATCGCTCCAGCCATTTGCCGGCGCTGCCCGAGCAGGGTTTCGACCAATTCCTTCTGGCCATTGCCGGAAATGCCGGCGATGCCGACGATTTCTCCGCGCCGCACCTGAAACGACACATCGTCCACTGCGATCGTGGCGCGGTCGCTGGCAACCGACAAACCCTGCACAGCGAGACCGACTGCGGCGTCCACTGCCAGCGGCGTGCGCGCAGCCGCGCTCTTGTCACTGCTGGCGCTCGCACCTTTTTGCACGGTTCCCATCATCCACGCCGCCAATTGATCGGGATTGGTATCGGCGACCTTGGCATGTCCGACCAGGCATCCCTTGCGCAGCACCGTCACTTCATCGGCAAAATCGCTCACTTCATGAAATTTGTGCGTGATCATCAAGACCGTCAACTGCTGCTGATGCGCCAGATCGCGCACCAGGCCGAGCACTTCTTGCGCTTCCGCCGGCGTGAGCACCGAGGTCGGCTCGTCCAGGATCAGGAAGCGGCGCTGCAGATACAGTTGCTTGAGCAATTCCAGTTTCTGTTTTTCACCGGCCGACAAGCCGCTCACGGCCCGCTCCAGCGCCAGCCTGAACGGCATCTTTTGCATGAACGCTTCCAGCGATGCAAGTTCGCCGCGCCAGCCGATGCGCCACGGCAGCCGTCCGCGCGCCAGAAACAGGTTTTCCGCCACGGTCAAACCGGGAGCGAGCGTGAAATGCTGGTACACCATGCCGATGCCCAGCGCATGGGCTGCGCGCGGACTGGCAATCGCATGCTCGCGACCATCGAGCAAAATGGCGCCCTGATCGAGCGCACTGTAGCCGATCAAACCCTTGACCAGCGTGCTCTTGCCGGCGCCATTCTCGCCCAGCAGCGCATGCACGGTGCCGGCGGCAACCTTGATCGAGACATTGTCCAACGCCCTGAAGGCACCGAACGATTTTCCGGCGCCGATGGTTTCCAAAGTGAGCGCACCCATTCAAGCGTCCGCGCCGAACGCCGCGATCCATTGCGCTGCGCTCGCTACCGCGCCAAAGACGCCGCCTTGCATCTTGATCATCCGCAGCGCCGCCAGGTGATTGTCGTGATCGGTCGCGCCGCAGCAATCATCCAACAGCAGACATTCATAGCCGCGATCATTGGCTTCGCGCATCGTCGTGTGCACGCATACATCGGTGGTGATGCCGGTCAAAACCAGGTTGACGATGCCGGCGCTGCGCAGCACCAGATCGAGATCGGTCGCATAGAATGCCCCTTTGCCCGGCTTGTCGATGATCACTTCATTTGGCAACGGTGATAGTTCGTCGATGATGTTCCAGCCCGCTTCGCCGCGCACCAGAATTTTTCCGCACGGACCCACGTCGCCGATGCGCTGCGAGCGCCAGCGCTTGTTGGCCGGCAGATCCGACAAGTCCGGCCGGTGGCCTTCGCGCGTATGGATCACTTTCAAGCCATGCCGGCGTGCTGCCGCCAGCACGCGCTGGATCGGCGCGATCGGTGCGCGCGTGAGGGCCAAGTCATACCCCATCGCGTCGACATAGCCGCCCACGCCGCAAAAGTCAAACTGCATGTCGATGATCAGCAACGCCGTGTTGTGCGGCGCAAGATTGCCATCGAATGGCCATGGATAAGGATCGGCATGAACGAAGGTCATTGTGCGCTCCCGGGCTCGAAGCTGCGCGTCGGCGCCGGGTAGCCGAATGCGCTGCCGTCTTTGTGCACGATCTCGTCTTCCCATGGCAGACAATAGCGCCCCGCTGCCAGATCGCGCATGTAGGTGTAGGGACTGTCTTGCGCGCCGCCCTTGACGGCCACGTAACCGCGATGCCCGAATTGATAGATGTTGTTCTCGACGCCCCAATGGCGGCGCGCCTCGCGCACCAGGTCCGGGCGCAATTCGCAGCTGACGATTTCA
>CANFGA010000404.1 GCA_947446335.1 Oxalobacteraceae bacterium
GCCAAGGTCACGCCGCCGGTTGCAGTGCCGATACAGGCATCGGCGCCGGCCGATGTCGTCGCAGAAGCAGTGCCGGTGGCGCCGCAGTCCACGCTGGCGCCCGCGCCGGCAATTCCTGCCGCACTGGCCCAGGAAACGCCGGCCCCGGTGCCTGAGGCGGTTGCCGGGGTGGACTCCGAGGTGGCGCCGCCGCAGCGCTACAAGGTCCGGCTGCCGGCGTCGGCCGATTTGGCGCTCGATGTGCTGCGCGTCGATGCCGACGGCACCAGATGGAACGGCGTGGGCGCGATGTCGTGGCGCCAGGATGGCAGCACCTACAGCATGACGGTGGAGGCGGGCTTGAGCCTGCTGGTGACACGCGTGAACTTGCTGGTCCTGACCAGCGAAGGGCAGATCGACGACAATGGCATTGCACCGGTCACGGCCACTGAAAAACGCAAGGGGCGTTCATTGACGGCGACCCATTTCAACCGCGACCAGGGCCGCATCACCTTTTCGGCCAGCGCCTTATCCTATCCCCTGTTGCCGGGAGCGCAAGACAAGGCGACGCTGCCGTTCCAGTTGGCCGGCATGGCGCGCGCCGATATCAACCAGTTGCAGGGCAATATCGATCTGTTCGTCGGGGAAGATCGTGAAGCGAATGTCTTTCGTTTCAACCTGGTCGGCGAGGAAGAACTGGAAACAACGATGGGGCGCTTGCTGACCTGGCACTTGAGCCGGCCGCCCAAGCCCGGCACATATTCGTCGCGGCTCGACATCTGGCTGGCGCCCGGCATTGGCTGGTATCCGGTCCAGATCCGCAACACCGAAGGGAACGGCGCGGTCACCACGCAGTCGGTCACCCACATTACAGCGATTGATTCACCAGGAAATTAAATGATGCTTGGATATAAAAATGCGATCGCCGGCGCTTTGCTGGCGGGTTTGCTCGGGACTGCGCTGGCGGCGGATCACCCTGCCATCAAGAGGGCGTTCGATTTGCCGCCTTCGGCCGATCTGATCTATTCGATCAAGGCGCGCCAGAGCGGCTTGACGCTCGGTGGCGATGCCGTCATCAACTGGCGCGCGGGCGAGGGCAAGTACTCGATCGTGGCCGAAACCCGCACCCCGTTGCTGGGCAAAATACTCGACAACAATAGCGCCGGCGCGGTCGATGACTACGGCCTGGCGCCGACCCAGTTCTATGAAAAACGCGTGTTCAAGGAAGCCCGGACCACTTCGTTTCAACGCGACAGCAAGACCATCGTGTTCAGCGACTCGCCGCAATCGTATCCGATCAAGGGCGGCGAACAGGACCGCGCCAGCGTGCCGTGGCAGTTGATCGCGGTGGCGCGCGGCGCGCCCGACAAATTCATCGTCGGCTCGCAGTGGGATTTCTTTGTCGCCGGACAGCGCGATGCCGAGCGCTGGGTCTTCAAGGTAGTCCAGCGCGAAACCATGCACACCGCGCAAGGCGAGATCGAGACCGTACATCTGGTCAAGGCACCGCCGCCGAATGCGCAAGACCGGCAACTCGACATCTGGCTCGCGCCAAAGCTGGACTGGTTTCCGGTGCGGCTGCGTTTTGACGACGGCGGCGGCGATTTTGTCGAACAGACGCTGGAAAAGATCAATCCGGTCAAATAATCCATCAGGTGCCAGGCTCAACCGGGGCCACGGTCGCGCAAGGTAGCCCATGACATCGCCCCCCGGTTGAACCGATCCCCTTCGAGGCGAGACATCGCCTCTCCGATTGAGCCCGGCTCGTGATGTCAGGGCTGATATACTGGCGCCCCCCGCCCAGCATGGTATTTGCAACAGATGACGACAATATTCCTCACCGACCTGAAGGACGGTGTATCCCGGAGCAACATCCGATGAACGACGAGGCGGCAATCCCGGCGCAACCGGACGGCCAGGGTACGCTGCAAGCGCACTTCCAGCCCGAGGTGGCGGCCGACGACATCGCGCAAGTGTTTCACTTGAAGCGAGCCCAGCCTTTGCTGCACGTGTTTACGGCGCTGTTTCACGGCGGTATCGATGGCGTGCTGGTGCGCCTCCTGGTGCTGCGCGAACTCGCATCCGACAGCGAAACGTCGGCTTACACCCGCGCCGACATCAACCTGAAGCTCGCTTACCTGCTGCCCGAGAGCCTGGAGACGGTGCTGCTGCGGCTGCGCTCCCACCATTTGCTGGCCTGGGATGCGCAGCAAGGCGTGTACCGCGTGACGCCGGTCGCGCGCAACGTGCTGGCGGCGCTCGATGGCTTGCAACGGCTGGGCCAGTCGGAAGACGAAGCCGAGATGGGATTTCTGCTGTCGCAAGTGGCTGGCGCGCAGGCGGTGGGCGGCGTGTCGGCCGATCAGTTGCAGCATTTGCTGGGCCGCCTGGTCGACTTGACCGAGGAATTCGGCGATGCCATCGCGTCCGGTTCCGAGTTCCGCTTGCGCAGCGCGCAGGTGAAATGGAACATGGCCTGCGACTGGGTCGAGAAGGGCTCGCAGATCATGCGCGCCATCACGCAAGACGCCAATGCCGATGCGGCCACGCACAAGGCGGCGCAAGAGATCGGACGCGCCCAAAGCAAGTTGCTCAACATGCAGGGCATGTTTTCGCGCGCGCTCGGCCAGATCGAGCGTCAGCGCGTCCATCTGGGGCAGTCCGGCTTGTCGACCACCGACATCAAGCGCTGGCTGCTGCAGCACGACGATCTGGCGCAACTGGCCGAGGGCGCGCTCGAACAGCCGGTGCTGCCGCTGTTTGCGACGCCGGCCGAGATGATCGACGTGGCCGAAACCGAGTTGCTCTCTGCGCGCAATCAGGATGGCCCCGAACAAGGCTTGCCGCCCGGCCAGGATGCCTTGATGACCGATGGCGCTGCGCCCTTGATGCCGCTCGATCTGGATGATTGGCTGCAGCGCTTGTCCGATTTTTCCCATCCCGGCGCGGCTGTCGGCGCCGGCATGACCGCCTCGCTCCCGGTGCATGAATCGCTGCTACCGGCCAGCTTTGCGCTCGCCTCTTACCGCGCATCGCTGCTGCCCTTGCTGGGCGGCGATGCGGTCGATGCCAGCCTGGCCGGCGCCACGGCGCAACTGGCGCGCCTGCCGATCGCGTTCGTGCCGACCGATGCGATGATCGCATTGGAGGATCCGCACGTGGCGGCGATCTCGATCGCCTCGCTCTCGCTCGATCCGTTTCTGCGGCTCTCGTTCGATCTGTCGCTCGATCTGACGCCGGACCCTGCACTCGCCTCTGCATCAACCCTGCTATCCGTTTTGAAGAATGCCGATGAATGACGACTCACAAACCCTGATCGCGCGCCTGCTGGCGCATCAAACCCTGCTGCGCGAGGACAAGCTGGTCAAGCGCGTCTTGTCCGACGAACTGTTTCGCGCCGAGGTCGATGCGCGCCTGCTCGCTTGCGGGATGAAGCTGCTCGACAATGTCTACGCCGACCATGTGACGCTGGCGCTGGCGCGCAGCATCGAGCCGGCGGTGTTCGGCGCGCGCGAGGTCTGGCAAAATAACAATTTCGGCCTGGCGCGCGACGGCGTGGCGCTGCTGGTGGTGCTGTGGGCGCAGATCATCTTGCCCAAGCGCGAGCGGCAGGAAGCGCATCAGCACGCCTTCGACGACCAGAACGACATGTTCGATCAGGCCAAGCCGCTGCCGCGCGCCGAAGATGCATCGATGGGCATTTCGTACAAGGCGCTGCTGTCCGATTTCGGAGAGCATCTGGGCAAGAAGACGCGCATGGACATGAATCTGGGCACACTGGCGCGGCTCGGCTTCATCGAGCGGCGCGGCGACATGCTGGTCGAAGGACCGCTGCTGGAC
>CANFGA010000405.1 GCA_947446335.1 Oxalobacteraceae bacterium
AGCTCCGGGCGGTCGGCGCGAGCGCCAGACGCCTTTTCACGGTAGACACCTGCGATGTAATACCCCGCCGCACGCGCATTGTGTTCAATATCGGCCTGACGGGTGAGATCCTGTTCGTCCGTGCTGACGCGAAGGTAGATGCGGGCAACTTTCATGAAGGCTGGCCAAAATGGGGATACATCAATTGGCCAACTGTAATGCAGATAGCCAATAATTACAAACACAATGTAACTTGGCTACCCCCTATTTGGCCATTCAAATTGGCCAATCAACGCGATTGGTCGAACAGGACGACGGCCACAGACCTCGTTGCCAGTCGTTGCAAGGCTGGTCAAATGGCTTAACTGTGTTTTACGTTCCACTGCACCTCAAACCCCGATTCTCCGGCGCGCCTGTTTTTTCAGGTGATATCGCCCAGGATCAATCCTGGACCAACGCGCGCGGTGCTGCGCTGTCGCACGGTTATCGCGCCTGCTGGGCCGCGCCCATTTTTTCCGCCCGAGGACTCATATTGGGTGTATTGGGAATCATGTTTTCCTCATCGCGCCATCCGACCCAGGACGAGACCGTGCTATTGACCGTGGCCACGCGCGCCAGCGCCCATGTGATCGAGCAGCATCTCCATGCGAGCTTGCAGCATGCGCATCTGGACATGCGGGGCGACTTGCTGGCATGCGCAGCCGAGTTGCAGGCCCAGACCCAGACCCAGACAGAATCTGCTGCAGCCAGGATGATTCTGGTGGCAAGCGACGATGCCGCACTTCAAACGACGCTGCAGCACGCGCTGGGACGCCTCGGGTGCCAAGCCTTGCAAGCGGGCAACAGCGAATCGGCAATGCTCATCCTGGGCTGCGGCATCGGCCTCGACCTGTTGTTGATCCACGTGCCCGAGCGGGGCGAAGCGGACAGCCTGGAACTGGCGCGTCAAGCGAAGCGCCTGCTGCCAGGTTTGCAGATAGTGTTCATGTCCAGCAGTCAAAGCGATGAACCAGTCGGTGCCGCCAACCTGGTTTTCGGGATCGATAGCTTGAATCAGTCCATCTGGGTCGATGCCTTGTCGCGCAACATCAGCGCTCTGCTGGCTGACCAGGCCATGAATGCGATTGTTTGAGCTCCATGCTTTGATCCGTGCCAGCCGCGGATCACATCACGGTTCGAGCACATAATTGCCTGGTGCCGGGCCCAGCGGCGCATAACCCAATTCAGGAGTGCCCATCGACGGCGGCGGCACGGTGCTGGAATCGCGCTGCAGCCAGTTGACCCAGAGCGGCCACCAGGAACCGTCGGTGGCTGGCGTTTCACGATACCAACTTTCGGGATCGATATAGCGATCGTCGACCAGAAAGCGCGATACCCGATAGCGCCGCCCCGGGTGGCCAGGTTCGCTGACGATGCCGGCATTGTGTCCACCATTGGTGAGCAAGAAGGTGCGCTCGGTGTCGGCCATCAAATTGAGCTTGTAGACCGAGTGCCAGGGCGATACATGGTCGGTTTCGGTGGCTACCGCAAAGATCGGCACATGGATATCGCTCAAGGCGACCAGCTTGCCGCGGACCCGGTAGCGCCCTTCGAACAAGTCGTTGTTCAAGAACAGGCGGCGCAGATATTCGCTGTGCATCCGATGAGGCATGCGGGTGGTATCGGCATTCCAGGCCATCAAATCGGTCATGGCCGCGCGCTTTCCCATCAGGTATTCGCGCACCATGCGCGACCAGATCAAGTCGTTGGAGCGCAACAATTGAAACGCACCGGTCATCTGCCTGGTGTCGAGATAGCCCTGGCGCCACATCAAATTGTCGAGCAAATCGATCTGGCTTTCATCGATGAACAAACTCAACTCGCCCGGCTCGCTGAAGTCAGTCTGGGCCGCCAGCAGCGTCACCGATTGAAACGGCCCGCCAGATCGATCGGTCAGGTAAGCGGCGGCAATCGAAAGCAAGGTGCCGCCCAGGCAGTAACCGACCGCGTTGATCTTGCGCCTGGGTAAAATGGCCTGGATCGCAGCCAATGCATCGAACATCCCCAGTTGCAAATAATCATCCATCGCCAGTTCGCGATCATCGGCAGCCGGATTGTGCCAGGAAATCATGAATACCGTATGGCCGCGCCCGACCAGGTAATTGACCAGCGAGTTTTCCGGCGCCAAGTCGAGTATGTAATATTTCATGATCCAGGCCGGCACGATCAAGACCGGTTCGGCCTGAACCCGCTCGGTTTGCGACGCATACTGAATCAACTCGATCAAGTGGTTGCGGTAGATGACCTGACCTGGCGTGATGGCGACTTGCTTGCCAGGCTGAAAAGCTTCGGCGCCAGGAGGAGGGCGGTGCGCCATCTTGTGCTCGATGTCTTCGAACAGATTGATCGCGCCGCGCACCAGATTTTGCCCATATTCGCGGGCAGTCACTTCCAGCACTTCCGGATTGCTGGCGAAAAAATTAACCGGCGACACCACGTCCAGCAATTGTCGCGCGACGAATGCGACCACTTGCTCGTGGTGCGCGGAGACCCCGCCTATGCCCGTCGTTGCATTGTGCCACCATTGCTGGTTCAATAAAAACGATTGATGGATCAGGTTGAAGGGCCAGCGTTGCCAGGCCGGATCGCGAAAGCGCCTGTCCTGCGGCAACGGTTCGATCACTGGCGCGCAAGCGGCACCGGTGCACAGGCGCGCCGCATAGGCGAGCAGATGGCTTTCCTTGCGCAGTGCTTTTTCCATTAGCTTGGCCCATTTCCCTGGAGAATTGATCAAATGCCAGGCCCAGTCGGCGTGCGCCAGGGCCAGACTGACGGGAGAAATGCCGCGCGTGGCCCATCCCATCGCAGCATGGGCCACCCGATCGAGATCGGTCGGTGTTTCGATGTCGCTCCATCCGGGCACTTGCATCTGCGCAGGCGCAGCGGCCAGCGGTGCCACACTGCGACGATGGGAATCCTGTGTCATCGGCGGCCTCCAATGAAAACGATCATCCTTGCCCGGATAAATGCCAGACTGTTTGAGCTTGAACAACACTCATGCTCGATCGCTGCAGCGATCCGGCATGGAACTTCATCGTCGATCAATTTCATCGAAGCATGGACTTCATTGCCAGTGTCGCCTATGCTGAAATGATAACAACGAAACAGCGGAGGTTGGCATGAGCAAGCAGGCATCGGCGCAAAATCCTGATCGGGCCCAAGGAAGCGCCACCGCAGAAGGCGATCTGCAGGCACAAAAAAAGATGCTCGAAGCCTTGCTTGGCAGCTTGCAAGAGTCTGGCGCAGAGCAGGGCGCTCAAGTACGCTTGATCGAGACTCATATTTCGTGGGTCTTGCTGACGATTGATGTCGCCTACAAGTTCAAGAAGGCGCTGCGGCTCGATTTTGTCGACTATGCCGCACTCGCCGATCGCCGTTTCTATTGTCAGGAAGAAGTGCGCCTGAACCGGCGCTTGGCGCCCGACATCTATCTGGGCGTGGCATCGATCATCGGCACGCGGCGCCAGCCTGTCATTGTCGCTGGCGACAAGGATGGAATGGCGCTCGAACATGCGGTCAAGATGCGCACCTTTGCCCAAGAGTCGCTGTGGGAATACCGTGTCGTGCACGGCTTGATCGGGCCGCAAGAAATCGATCTGCTGGCCACCAAACTGGATGTTTTCTATCGCAATGCCGAACCCGCACCGAGCGACCAGTCATGGGGCACGCCGCAAGCCATCGCTGCACGCAGCAGCGAGGACTTGGCAGTGATCGCTTCCTTGCTCGAGCAGCGCGACGATCAGGCGATGGCGCAGACTTTGACAAAATGGCAAGCGGCGCAGCATTTGGCGCTGGCGGCGG
>CANFGA010000406.1 GCA_947446335.1 Oxalobacteraceae bacterium
AGCCGATCTTGCGGCATGCTTCGGCGCAGCGATCGCCGATTTTTTCGATGATCTTGCGTGGAATACCCGGTGCCGGCGCTTCTTCGATCACTTTCTGGTGGCGGCGCTGCATCGAACAATCGCGCTCGCCGAGCCAGACGGCATTCTTGAATTCATCGGCCAGAATCTGGATTTCCACGTGGCGCGGATTTTCCAGATATTTTTCCATGTAAACTTCCGGATTGCCGAAGGTGTTGCCGGCTTCCGTCTTCGTCATCGTGACTGCATTCAGCAATGCCGCTTCGGTATGCACCACGCGCATGCCGCGTCCGCCACCGCCGCCGGCGGCCTTGATGATGACCGGATAACCGACCTTGCGCGCGGTCTGGATGATGATCTTCGGATCATCGGGCAATGCGCCTTCGGAGCCGGGCACGCAAGGCACGCCAGCCTTGATCATGGTTTGCTTGGCCGATACCTTGTCGCCCATCAGGCGGATCGACTCCGAGCGCGGGCCGATGAAAACGAAACCCGATTTTTCGACGCGTTCGGCAAAATCGGCATTTTCGGACAGGAAGCCGTAGCCGGGATGAATCGCTTCGGCGTCGGTCACTTCGGCCGCACTGATGATGGCTGGCATGTTCAGATAAGACAGGCTCGATTGGGCGGGTCCGATGCAAACGGATTCGTCGGCCAGCTTGACGTATTTGGCGTCCTTGTCCGCTTCGGAATGGACAACAACGGTCTTGATGCCCATCTCGCGGCAAGCGCGCTGGATACGAAGGGCGATTTCACCCCGATTGGCGATGAGAATTTTTTCAAACATGGAGGGTCCGCTTAGGTCTGCCGGCGTGCCGGTATGGTGAATGTGGGCCAGAAGGACAGGCCGTTGCCGGCCGCCGTTCTAGCCGATCACGAATAATGGTTGGCCGAATTCGACCGGTTGGCCATTTTCGACCAGAATCTGGGTCACGACGCCGGCCGCATCGGAATCGATTTCATTCAACAGCTTCATCGCTTCGATGATGCACAGCGTGTCGCCTTCCTTCACGGTCGCGCCCACTTCGACAAAAGCCGGGCTGCCTGGCGCTGCCGAACGGTAGAACGTGCCAACCATCGGCGATTTGACGATGATGCCGGTCGGTTCGACCACTGCTGGCTCGGCGACAGGCGCCGCAGCCGGTGCCGGCTGATAGTGTTGCTGCTGCATGCCTGGCTGCATCATCACGACTTGATTTTGCGGCAATGCAGACGACTTGACGATGCGAACCTTGCTTTCGCCTTCGGTCACTTCGAGCTCTGCGATATCCGATTCAGCAACCAAGTCAATCAAGGTCTTGAGTTTTCGTAGATCCATGTGCAACCCCCGGGAATTAATTTGTTATGGAATGATGCGGTTGATATTTCCGCAAAATACGTGAAGTTAGTGCAGATTAAAGTTTTTCAAGTGCAAAGTCGATGGCAAGACGATATCCGGCGGCGCCCAGTCCGCAGATCGTCCCTTGCGCAATTGCACTCAGGAAAGAATGGTGCCGGAACGCTTCGCGTGCATGAACATTTGACATGTGCACTTCGATGAATGGAATCGCCACCCCTGCCAGTGCATCGCGCAAGGCGACGCTGGTGTGGGTCAGTCCGCCCGGATTGATGACGATGGCATCGACCCCTTGCGCCTTCGCAGCGTGTATGCGATCGATCAGCACGCCTTCATGATTGCTTTGCAGGCAAGACAGGGTTGCCCCTGCCGCAGTCGCTTGCGCGATCGCTGCCTGTTCGATGTCAAACAGCGTACCCGCGCCGTAAACCTCCGGTTCGCGCGTCCCCAGCAGATTCAGGTTGGGGCCGTTCAGCAGCAGGAGGTTTTTTGCCATGTGTAGCACCGTTTTACGCGAAAGTTCCGCATTTTGCCGTCAAAGTACAGCATTGGCAAGAGAAAAAACCAGACGCCGGGTTCACATGGCCGCCAGATCTGCCCGCAATTGCTCGAATTTCAAGCGCCCCAGATAGGTCTTCTTGATCTGCCCATCGGCGCCGATCAGCACCGTGTAAGGCAGACCGCCGGCCTTGTTGCCGAACTGGCGCGACAGTTCGGTACCACTGATGCCGGCGACATAGACAGGGTAGGCGATATTGAATTTTTTTGCAAATTCGGCAATGTTGCTCGGAGAATCGATGCCGATACCGATCACTTGCAGATTTTTTCCGGCCTGCTCTTTTTGTAGCTGGGAAAGCTCTGGCATTTCTTCAACGCAAGGGGCACACCACGGCGCCCAGAAGTTGAGCACCATCGCCTTGCCCTTCCATTGCGCCAATGCCTGGGGCGTTCCGCTGGCATCGGGCAGGCTTTGTGCATACAAGGCCTGGACTGGAGCGCTGGGCTGTGGCTTCAGGGTAGCGGCATAGGCGCCGATCATCGCAAACAGCAGCCCGATGCCGCCATAGATCAACCAATTTTTCTTTTTCATGCCGGTGGAGTGCTTTCCGTGTGTGGGGTGTTGTCGGTATGGTCATTGAGCAGCGCCTGCAAGGCAGCGCTATCGATGCGCAGTGCTGCTGCTCCTGCCTTGGTTTTCAATGCGCCGCGCAAGTCATCGGTTTGATACAGCGCCGCGTGCACGGTTTCCTGTTGCCACGGAAAACTGACGGTTTCGACTGCCGCATGACGCAAGCCCTTGAAATGGGGCGTTTCCGACAATTCGAGCGGGATGTTTTTATCGAGCAGGAACAATTCGACATCCTTGGCGCTGTCGGCAAACAGTTGCAAATGGATGTCGCAATGCGCTCCTGCGCTGCCATTCAATACCGCGCCAGTCAACATCGGATGAAATTGCGCCAGCGCCTGCATCGCTTGCAACGCCAGCCTGCGCAAATGCAACAGGCGCGCCGGCTGCGTGTCGCTGTGGAACAGCGCCTGATACAAGCGCACTTCCTGTTCGATCTGTGCGTTGTCGGGCAGGGTGCACGGCCGCGACGAGCCCAGAATCTGACGCGCAGCCTTGCGCTTGGCGCTGCTGTAGTCGGCGCCATCTTGTGCAATCATGCGCGCTGCGGCTGCAGCGATGCTGGCGCGTAGTTGCGATTCGTCATCAAAATGGTTTGCCATCATGCTTCAGATCATACCCTGAAGCGGGGAAAGCCACCGCGTCAGGTAAAATCTTATATTCATCTTACCCAGACCAGCACCCTTCACCATGCATATTCATATTCTCGGCATCTGCGGCACCTTCATGGGCGGCCTCGCGGTGTTGGCCAAGGAAGCCGGTCATCGCGTCACCGGCTGCGATGCGAACGTCTATCCGCCGATGAGCACCCAGCTCGAAGCTCAGGGCATCGAGTTGATCGAAGGCTTCGATCCACAGCAAACCAGCCTTCAACCCGATCTGTATGTGATCGGCAACGTGGTGGCGCGCGGCAATGCGCTGGTCGAAGAAATTCTGAACCGCAGCTTGCCCTATGTGTCGGGACCGCAGTGGATAGGGGAGCACATATTGCAGGGCAAGTGGGTGCTGGCGGTGGCTGGCACCCACGGCAAGACCACGACTTCGGCGATGCTGGCCTGGATACTCGAAGATGCCGGTTATGCACCCGGCTTCCTGATCGGCGGGGTGCCGATGAATTTCGGCATTTCGGCTCGTCTGTCGGGGCCCGGCGTCGATTCGTCGTTCTTCGTCATCGAGGCCGATGAATACGATACGGCATTCTTCGACAAGCGCAGCAAGTTCGTCCATTACCACGCCAAGACAGCGATACTCAATAACCTCGAATACGATCACGCCGATATTTTTCCCGACCTGAACGCGATCGAGACCCAGTTCCACCATCTGGTGCGCAC
>CANFGA010000407.1 GCA_947446335.1 Oxalobacteraceae bacterium
ACGGCGCGCTATTACACGCCGAACGGGCGCTCGATCCAGGCCACCGGCATCGCACCCGATTTGCAAGTGGATGAAAATGCCGATGGCGACGGCTTGAACAGCTTGCGCATGCGCGAAGCCGACCTCGAAAAGCACTTGAACAATGAGCGCGCGCTCGAAGACAGCGCCAACCGACGCGATGAACTCGAAGAGCAGATGCGCACTGTCGAGCTCGAAAAGAACCGCAAACCGCTGATCTATGGCGGCAGCGACGACTTCCAGCTGGCGCAGGCGCTGCAGCACTTGAAAGGCTTGCCGGTCCAGCTGGCCAAGAAGGTCGAAACAGGCAGCCCGACGGCGCAAGTGCTGCCCCTGAAAAAATGAATCATGAAAGCTCAGCCATGAAACAAGCCGTCATCAGCGGGACCGGGCTTTACACGCCCCCATACGCGATCTCGAACCAGGAACTGGTGACCTGCTTCAATGCCTATGCCAGGCAATTCAATGCCGATCACGCTGCCGCGATCGAGGCCGGCACGCTGGCGGCGATCGAGGAATCGAGCGCCGAATTCATCGAAAAAGTCTCAGGCATCAAGTCGCGCTTCGTGATGGAAAAAGCCGGCATCCTCGATCCGCAGCGGATGGTGTCGCAGATTCCCGAACGCGACGACGATACGATTTCGCTGCAAGCCGAGATGGCCGTGGCGGCCGCCACGCAAGCATTGGCGCGGGCCGGGCGCAGCGCTGCGGATGTCGACATGGTGCTGGTCGCTTGCAGCAATTTGCAGCGGCCCTACCCTGCGATGGCGATCGAAGTGCAGCAGGCGCTGGGCATAGATGGCTACGGTTTCGACATGAACGTGGCTTGCTCGTCGGCCACGTTCGCGATCCAGACTGCGGCGGCGGCAGTCCAGAGCGGCCAGGCGCGCGCCGTGCTGGTGCTCAATCCGGAAATCACCAGCGGTCATTTGAACTGGCGCGACCGCGACAGCCATTTCATCTTCGGCGACGCCTGCACCGCGCTCGTGATCGAAGAGCGGGGCGCGGCAACATCAGCGCATCAGTTCGAGATCCTGGGCACCAAATTGAAGACCAGTTTCTCCAACAATATTCGCAACAACTTCGGTTTTTTGAACCGCTTCGACGAGTCCGGCAACGGCGCACCCGACAAGCTGTTTCACCAGCTCGGGCGCAAGGTATTCAGGGATGTGTGCCCGATGGCCGCCGAGATGATCAAGCAAGGCATAGGCGCGGCCGGTCTCGAGGTGGCGCAAGTGAGCCGCTACTGGCTGCACCAGGCCAACCTGAACATGAATCTCTTGATCACGCGCATGGTGCTGGGGCGCGACGCCGTCGACCTGGAAGCGCCGGTGATCCTCGATACCTACGCCAATACGTCGTCGGCCGGTTCCATCATCGCCTTCCACCAGCATCAGGATGATCTGCCCTCTGGCGCGCATGGCGTGATCTGTTCATTCGGCGCCGGCTATTCGATCGGCTGCGTGGTGCTGCGCAAATTGTAAAACCGGCGGCGGGCTGACCGCATCGACATTGCTTATCGGCACCTGAATGGGCGGCAGTTTATACTGCACTTGCACATTGCATCCATCTCAGGAGATCCGCACGCATGCCCCATGACATCAGCCTGATCACGACGATCGCCGCCGCCCTCGGGTTTGGTCTCATCTTCGGCTTCATTGCCACCCGCATGAAACTGCCTGCGCTGGTCGGTTACCTGGCCGCCGGCATCCTGATCGGTCCGGCCACGCCGGGCTTCGTGGCCGACACCGCGCTGGCCGGACAACTGGCCGAGATCGGCGTGATGCTGATGATGTTCGGCGTCGGCTTGCATTTTTCCATCAACGACCTGTGGGAAGTGCGCCGCATCGCGCTGCCCGGCGCCATCTTGCAAATCACGGTGGCCACGGCGATGGGGATGGGCCTGGCCCACCTGTGGGGCTGGCCGATAGGCGGCGGCCTGGTGTTCGGCCTTGCGCTGTCGGTGGCGAGCACGGTGGTGCTGCTGCGCGCGCTGGAAGAGCGCGGCATCCTCGATTCCCTCAATGGCCGCATCGCGGTCGGCTGGCTCGTGGTCGAAGATCTGGTCACGGTCCTGGTGCTGGTACTGCTGCCGCCGCTGGCCGGCATCCTGGGTGGCACCAGTCCTGGCGCCGGAGGCGGTGCTACGGGCGACAATCTGTGGCTCACGATGGCCATCACGCTGGGCCAGGTGGCGGCCTTCATCGCGTTGATGCTGCTGGTCGGGCGCAAGGTATTTCCATGGATCTTGTGGCAAGTGGCGCGCACCGGATCGCGCGAATTGTTCACCTTGTGCGTGCTGGCCGCTGCCGTCGGCATCGCCTACGGCTCGACCCAATTGTTCGGCATTTCATTCGCGCTGGGCGCTTTTTTCGCCGGCATGGTGCTGCGCGAATCCGAATTTTCCCACCGCGCGGCGCAAGAATCGCTGCCGCTGCGCGATGCGTTCTCAGTGCTGTTTTTCGTTTCGGTCGGCATGCTGTTCGAGCCGCGCATCTTGATCGACGAGCCGCTGCACGTGCTGGCGGTGGTCGCGATCATCATCTTCGGCAAATCGATCGCCGCCTTCGTGCTGGTGATGGCGCTGCGCTATCCGCCCAAGACCGCATTGACGGTCTCGGCCAGCCTGGCCCAGATCGGCGAATTCTCGTTCATCCTGGCCGCGCTCGGGCTCTCGCTCGATCTGATGCCGGTCGAGGGCCAGCACCTGATCCTGGCCGGCGCCATCATTTCGATCGCGCTCAATCCGCTGGTATTCCACCTGTCCAAGCCGCTCAAGAACTGGCTCGATGCGAGCGATTTCGCCCACAAGTTCGAGCGCCCGGCCGATCCGCTGGCTGAATTGCCGGCCACGGTGGATACCACCAAGCTCAAAGGGCTGGTGGTGCTGGTCGGCTACGGCCGGGTCGGGCGCCGCATCGCCGATGCGCTGGCCGAGCGCGCCATCCATTTTGTCGTGGCCGAGGAAAACCGCGAGATCGTCGATCAATTGCGCAAGCGCGGCATCGCCGCCGTGGCCGGCAATGCGAGCGATCCGGCGGTGCTGATCCAGGCCCACATCGCGCAGGCGACGATGCTGGTGATCGCCACGCCCGACACCTTCCACGTGCGCGCGATGATCGAGACCGCGCGCACGCTCAATCCCACCATCCAGACCGTGCTGCGCAGCCATAACGCCGAGGAAGCGGAATTGCTGCGGGTTGAAGATGCCGGCCGCGTCTTCATCGGCGAGCAAGAACTGGCGGCCGGCATGACCCAATACGTGCTGGACAATGTGACAAAGAAGCGCGCCAAACGGTAGCGCCGCTTGTGTTGCCGCGTCCTTTCTCGTACGCTGGAAGCATGCTGCGATTACTGTTTTGCTTGCTGATCGGATGCGCCGCGCTGGCGCAAGCGGCGGTGACTGCCAACCCGACGCTGGAGGTGTCGGTGAAGCCGGTTGCAACCCAGGTGCAGCACATGTATGAAATCGATGCCAGCGGCAGCGTGCAGGCGCCGCTGGCCGCAGCCTGGCGCGTGCTGACCGATTATGAAAAGATGAGCGAGTTCGTGCCCGATCTGGCTTCGTGCAAGATATTGTCACGCGCGGGCAACCGGGTCATCATCGAGCAATTCGGCTCGGCCCGCTTCCTGTTCATGGCGAAGTCCATCCATCTGGTCGTGCAAGCGACCGAGAGCCCGATGTCGGCGATCGACATCGCGCTGATCTCGGGCGACATGCGGCATTACGAAGCGCGCTGGGAACTGTTGCCTCTGCCAACGGGAGGCACGCGCATCGTGTATCGCGG
>CANFGA010000408.1 GCA_947446335.1 Oxalobacteraceae bacterium
ACGATTGAAGTCGCTTTGCATGTTTCATTTTTTCCCCAACCAACCAAAATTAGAATATTTTTTTTAACGACGCCGGAATTAGCCAGAACGAATCGCTGCCGTTCCGCCACCATTGCCGACTTGCCATTACCCGCTTGCCGCCCTTTGCAAAACCCCGGCAACACCGAAGATGCAAAGAGTTGACAAAATTAGTCCACGATTATAATCAACAACATCGCCTCGCATCAAGCAAAAATCCACTTTCGCTGGCCTGCGAACAACGCTTGCGCCAGCTTTGATCAGCCCGGGTGCACTCGAGAGCCGGCACTGCCCCGTCACCTCGGTGGGCGCGGCAGATCAAAACGAATGATCGCCTCGCCAGCCTTGTTCACGCGCGCAGGCGGGCGAAAGGCATGGCCATAGATGATCTCGAAGCTCAAGCCGAGCTTGCCATCGGGGCGGCGCAAGCGCTCCAATGCATCTTGCATGCTGCGCCAGGCGGCGCGACCCGTCAAGCCGCGCTGGCGGGTCGCCAGCGGATTGCCGCCCCAGGCCCGCACGTCAAGCAGCAGCGCCTGCGCGCTGGCATAGGTGACAGTGATCGTTTCCATGTCCAGCACCGGGGTGGCAAAGCCGACATTGACCAGCATGTCGCCGAAATCGTGCATGTCGACGAAGGGCAGCGCAGGCGGCGCCAGACCGGCTTCGACAAAGGCATCCTTGACTTCCTTGAACGTATCCGGACCGAAGCAGGAAAACATCAGCAAGCCATTGTCGCGCAACACCCGGCGCCATTCGCCAAACACGATGTCAGGTTGCGGGTGCCAGTGCAGCGCCAGATTCGACCAAACCAGGTCGATCGCATTCGATTGCAGCGCCAGATCGGCGAAATCGCCGCACAACAGGTCGATGCCCGCCTTGGCCGGCAGCAATTTGGCCACCCACTGGTTCAGTCCGGCCAGCGCGCCAGCGGGCACTTGAGCGGCCTTCAGCATCGCCGGCGCAGCATCGAGGCCGATGATCTGCGCGGCAGGAAAGTCCTTTTGCAGCATGGCCAGATCGGCGCCGGGCCCGCAGCCGGCGTCAAGCACGCGCCGCGGCGTGATTTTCACCAGTTGCAAGCGCTCATGCATGCGCGCCGCGATTTCGCGGCGCAGGAAATCGGACGGCTGCACGCGCGCCGGTCGCGAAAAAAATTCACGCACGCGCGGCAGATCGATAGGGGCACTCATTTTTGACGGGGTCGGGACAACGGACATGATGGCGTGACTTGGAGGTGAGATAATGACGGCAGTGTACATGGTTGAAAGCAACAGCGATGCCATTGAAATTGCGCTTATTACAACAATCGATGCTGCAACTGCTGTTGCCAGCCTCGTGTGCACTGTGCGGCGCCGGCTGCGAGGCGATCGTTTGCGGCGCCTGCGCGTTTCAATTTTTTGGCCGCGACCGGCTGCGCTGCGCGCCATGCGGCAATCCGTTGGGCGGCATACCGTTGGGCGGCATACCGTTGGACGGTCAGCGCCAGATGCGCTGCGGCGCCTGTCTGGCCGAAGCGCCCGCGTTCGATGCGACGCTGGTCGCCGGCGACTATGCTGCGCCGCTGGATCAACTGGTGCTGCGGCTCAAGTTTGGCGGCCAACTCGCGCTGGCGACGCTGTTTGCGCAACTGTTGCACCAAGCCGCCTTGCGCCAGCCCGGTTTTCTGCTGCCAGATCTGCTGTGCCCGGTGCCGCTGGGCCCGCGCCGACTGGCCGAACGCGGCTTCAACCAGGCGCTGGAAGTGGCCAAGCCGCTGGCGCGCATGCTGGAACTGCCCCTGCATGGAGCGCTGATGCAAAGGGTGCGCGAAACGCAGGCTCAATCGGGCCTGGCGCCGGGCGAACGCGGGCGCAACATCGCGCAAGCCTTCACGCTGGCGCCGCAAGCGAGGCTGCTGGTGCGCGGGCGCCACATCGGCATCGTCGACGATGTGATGAGCAGCGGCCAGACGCTGGACGAACTGGCGGCCACGCTGAAACGCTTTGGCGCTGCGCGCGTGAGCAACCTGGTCTTCGCGCGCACGCCGCCGCATTAGCGCATTAGACCCTGTATCAGACTCCCCCACCCCGATCCGGCCACGCTGGCGGGAGAGGGCAGAGTCCCCCACCCCGCCCCTCCCCCGCTTGCGGGAGAGGGAGTAACCGGCTCGCTGCGCGAGTTTAATTAACAAGGAGAACATTTTGTTTCACGTCGTACTGGTAGAACCCGAAATCCCGCCCAACACCGGCAACGTCATCCGTCTGTGCGCCAACACCGGTGCGCAACTGCATCTGATCGAGCCGCTCGGCTTTGAACTCGACGATGCCAGGATGAAGCGCGCCGGCCTCGACTATCACGATTACGCCAGCATGAAAGTGCACGCCAACTGGGATGCCTTCATCAAGGAGACACAACCCGATCCGCAGCGCATGTTCGCCATGACGACCAGCGGCGCAACACCGTTTGGCGCCGCCGCATTCCAACCGGGAGATGTATTCGTGTTCGGTTCGGAAACCAAGGGTCTGGCCCCGGCGCTGCTGGCATCGTTTGCGACGGCGCAGCGCCTGCGCCTGCCGATGCAACCGGACAACCGCAGCCTGAATTTGTCGAATACGGTCGCGGTCGTCGTCTACGAGGCGTGGCGCCAGCATGGGTATGCCGGCGGCGCGTGAAATCGCGTCACACTGGCAGCAACTTGCTCAAGCCCTGACCTTGGCCAGCAACTTGGTCGTCGACCTGTCGTGCGCGAAATCGATCGCGATCGCCTGGCCGCCGTAAGCTTGCACGGCGCGCCCCTCGGGAATCGCATCCATGTCGTAGTCGCCGCCCTTGGCATAGATTTCCGGCTGCGCTTCCTGCACCACGGCCAAAGCGCTGTCTTCCGAGAACGGCACCACCAGGCTGACCGATTCCAGCGCAGCGAGCAATGCCATCCGGTCTTCGCAGCTGTTGAGCGGGCGCTCGTCGCCCTTGCCCAGGCGCTTCACCGAGGCATCGGTATTGACCGCCACCACCAGCGAAGCGCCCAGCGCGCGCGCCTGGGCCAGATAGGTGACATGGCCGCGGTGCAAGATGTCGAACACGCCATTGGTGAGAACGACCGGCTTGGGCAAGGCGGCGACACGGGCCGACAATTGACTGCGATCGCACAATTTTTTTTCAAATTCAGGCATGGTGGTTTCGCGCGCTGCGCGCTTTCAGGTTGACTATGACGATCAATTATATCGATTGCATTCCGCTACAATACGAAATCGGCGCAAAGCAGCCCGGCCCATTTGACTGGCATGCGCTCCGCAATCGCCAGCGCTCCAAGGTATCCATGACATTGACTGAACTGAAATACATCGTTGCCGTCGCGCGAGCCAAGCACTTCGGCCACGCTGCAGAAGCTTGCCACGTGGCCCAACCGACGCTGTCGGTAGCGATCAAGAAACTCGAAGATGAACTCGGCGTGGTCCTGTTCGAACGCGGCGGCGCAGAGGTCTCGGTCACGCCGCTGGGCGCGAAGATCATCGCCCAGGCCGAGCATGTGCTGGAGCAGACTGCCGCCATCAAGGAACTGGCGCGCCAGAACAAGGACCCGCTGGCTGGCCCGCTGCGCCTGGGCGTGATTTACACGATCGCGCCCTATCTGCTGCCGCCGCTGGTCAAGCACATGATCGGCACCGTGCCGCAGATGCCGTTGATCTTGCAAGAAAACTTCACCTCGCGCCTGCTGGAATTGCTGCGCCAGGGCGAACTCGATGCGGCCATCATGGCGCTGCCGCTGCCCGAGCACGGGATGCACTTGC
>CANFGA010000409.1 GCA_947446335.1 Oxalobacteraceae bacterium
AGCAGCGATGCACTCGGCACCTTCTCTTACTCGGTGCGCAGCGTGCAACCATTTGTTCGCATTGGCGACGCCACGCCTGCTTCAGGGGCATCGATCGTCAACGGGGCCTTGTCTTCGGTGACGATCACCGCAGTTGATGCGAGCAAGGTGCGGCTCGACTACAGCGCGATGGGCAATGGCGTGATCACGCAGAGCACGAATCTGGACTGGCCAGCCTTCCTTGATACCATCTGATGCAAGCGATGCTGCGCGCGGCATTGGCCACGTTGACCTTGCTGGCCTGGCCAACGAGCGCAGCAGCGCAGCAATGGCAAGGCAGCGTCGGCTTGCACGAGCGGCACTGGAGCAATACCGAGCATGACCAGAGTGGCCGACAACTGGTGCGCGAGGCAGGCTGGCTGCCCGGCATTGCGGCGCGCGCAACCTACCAGGACCATGGCTGGACCTGGTTTGCCGAAACCATGTTGCACGACAAGGCGATTGCATATCACGGTCAGACCCAGTCCGGCCAGGCTCGCGACTCCAGCACGGCGACCAGGCTGGCTCTGCTGCGCATCGGCGCTGCCTGCGATATAGACACACGCGATGCCAGCCTCGCGCTCATTGCCACGCTGGAATGGGAACGCTGGACGCGCACAATCGAAGGCGCGCAAGGCGCCGTCGGACTCCAGGAAAGAAACGATGCGAGACGCATCAGCGCTGGCATCCGAAAAAAATGGCAGTTGACCGGCCGCGGCGCGCTGTTCGCAGATGCCGCCCTGGTGCTCGTCGCGCCGCAGCGGCTGCGCGTGGACTTCTCCGGAGCGCTCGATCCGGCCGCGCTGAACACGCCATCGGCGCAAGGATTGCGCTTGGGCGCAGGCATGCGTCCAGCCTTCGCCCCGCAGTTGGAATTACTGGTCAGCTATGACTGGATCAAGGTTGCGCGCAGCAGCGATGTGCCCATTGCGCTGAAAGGACGACCAATCGGCACGATGGCGCAACCGGAACATCGGCAGCGCGCCATCACGTTGAGCGCGTCATTTTTGTTTTGAGTGCCAATTGGCACGCACCAAATCAATGCATTTACGCACCTTATCGGAGCCCTGCCGCATCATCGCGGAGCATGGCTGGCCCGATGGCAGGCAAAGGCCGGAATCAAGACTCAACAATCAGAATTCGGCATCGAGTTCATCGATCGGGTCAAGCTCCAGTTGTGCCGCAGCCACCCATTCCTGCATCTGCGGCAAGGCCATGATCGAGGCGCAATACGCTGTGCACAGCGCATCTTGCTTCACATCGTAGGTCAGCAAGCGCGTGACGACCGGCGCATACATTGCGTCCGCCATGCAGGGTTGAGCGCCGAACAGATAAGGTCCGCCATAAGTGGCCAGACAGTCGCGCCAGATCACGGCGATGCGCTCGATATCGGCTTGCGCGCGGGCCCAGACCTTGAAATTGCCGAAGTGCCCCTTGATGTTCATCGGCAAAGCCGAACGCAGCGATGCAAAGCCCGAATGCATCTCGCCGCAGATCGCCCGGCAATGCGCGCGCGCCACGCGGCTCTCTGGTAACAAGCCGGCCTCGGGCTTGACTTCATTGAGATACTCGCCGATCGCCAGCGTGTCCCACACCGTCACGTCATCGTGCCTCAGGCACGGCACCAGGATCGATGGCGCCAGCAACAGGATTTCGGCGCGCATGGCCGGATCATCGGACGAGATCACGTGCTCATCAAAAGGAAGCTGTGACAATTTCACCAGCAGCCAGCCGCGCATGGACCAAGACGAGTAATTTTTGCTGCCGATGGTGAGAGTAGCCTGGGCCATAGTCGGATTCCTTATCGATGGTGAGGTTCATGGCCACTTTGGTGAACAAGGGCCACGCTGATCGTCACGTCCTCGTCCCACGCAGGGGTCGTGCGGACCTGTCGACATGCCGAGCAAGCGGCGTGCCAGAAAATCAATACCCGGCAACAATGAATCATCGGAAACTTGGCCTGCAACTTGCATGGGCCACTTTATCGCTCACGCCAACGCCAATGGGATTCTTCTGATGAAATATCAAACCTATCAAGCGCATTCGGACCTGATGGCGAACATGCGTGTCTTCACGCAAGCTGCCGTCAAGACCATGTCGAATCCATGGTTGATCAAGCAACCCGGCATACGCAAGCTGACGGCGGCCTATCAAGTGTTTGCGAGCACCGCAGTGACGCACACGCGGCCCGACTTCGGCATCGCGACGATCTTGGCAGGCGCCAGCGATCAGCCGGTGACGGTGCACGAAGTGATTGCCCATCACGCGCCTTTCGGCAAGCTATTGCATCTGAAAAAGGAAGGCATCAGCGGTCAACCGCGCGTGCTGATCGTCGCGCCCATGTCGGGCCATTTCGCGACGCTGCTGCGCGAGACGGCGCGCAGCATGCTGGCCGACCATGACGTCTACATCACCGACTGGCACAATGCCCGCGATGTACCCATGGCGGCCGGACGCTTCGGACTGGACGAATATGCCGAGTATCTGATCACCTTTTTAGAGGTGATGGGACCAGGCTCGCACATGGTGGCCATCTGCCAACCCTGCGTGGCAGCCTTGGTGGCTACCGCGATCATGGCCGAAGATGGCAATCCGGCCCAGCCGCGCAGCCTGACCTTGATGGCCGGGCCGATCGATACGCGCATCAATCCGACCAAGGTCAATGAACTCGCCACCAGCAAACCGATGCAATGGTTCGAGCAAAACCTGATCAGCACCGTGCCGCAGCGCCACCTTGGCGCCGGGCGCCGCGTCTATCCGGGTTTTTTGCAGCTATCCGCTTTCATGGGGATGAACCTGGAGCGCCATGTCAATTCCTTCAAGGGGCTGTATCAGCAACTGCTGGATGGCGACCTGGAAAAGGCGAACACGACACGCGCTTTCTATGAAGAGTATTTCGCGGTGCTGGACCTGACCGCCGAATTCTATCTGGAGACGATACGCGATGTGTTCCAGGAATATGCATTGCCATTGGGCACCATGAAATGGCGCGAACGCTTGGTCAATCTGGCCGCCATCAAGCATACGGCCTTGCTGACGATCGAAGGCGAGCATGACGACATCTGCGCCATCGGCCAAACCGTGGCCGCGCAAGAGCTGTGCAGTTCCATCCCTGCATACATGAAACAGCACTACATGCAAACCGGCGTCGGACATTACGGCGTATTCAGCGGGCGACGCTGGAACCGCGAAGTCTATCCGGTCGTGCGCGAAATGATACAGGCTAGCCAGTAAGCACCTCGCACAGGCACCGCGCTCATTTTTGACCTGCCAGGTATCATGTCGTATATTCTGTGCTCCGGCAGCGAGTGGGTGATCGGCCTTCAGGGCATGATTTTTTTCTTGCGCCAAAATTAATATCAAGCACGCTTTTATCCAGCGCAAGAATCAATGATCAAGGACGCACGATGACGGATGCAGCAACGATGAACTCGTTTCCACAAGGATTTCGCGCGCTGGTGATCGGCGCCTCGGGCGCGATCGGCGCGGCGTTCGTCGCGCAACTGGAAGCCGACCCGAAGTGCGGCGACGTCGTCGCGCTGCATCGCCACACGCAACCCAGGCTCGACTTCGACGATGAAGCGAGCATCGCTACGGCAGCAGCTGCTCTAGCCAGCCAGGGACCGTTTCATCTGATCATCAACGCAGCGGGCGTGCTGCATGGGCCGGACTTCATGCCGGAGAAAAAGCTGGCAGACCTGCACTACGAACAGATGCTGGCCACCTTTCGCATCAATGCCTTCGGCCCGGCGCTGGTGCTGCGCCATTTTTCG
>CANFGA010000410.1 GCA_947446335.1 Oxalobacteraceae bacterium
ATATAGTCTTCCGGCAAGTGGCGCGAATCGGTACGCGGATAGGTCAGCACCTTGTGCTTTTCATACAGCGCCTGGGCCAGGCCGAGCGTGTTCTTGGCCGAGAAACCAAAGCGCGAGTTCGCTTCGCGCTGCAAACTGGTCAAGTCGAACAAGCCCGGCGCCATCGACGTGGTCGGCTTCGACTCTTCGGTCACGTTGCCTTGGCGCCCGCGGCAAGCGGTCGCGATCGAATCGGCGGCGAGCTTGCTCCAGAGGCGCTCGGGGCGCCGCTCGGGGTCGGTTTCATCCTTCTTGAAGGCGGTGTCCAACCAGCGCCCTTCGTAAATGCCGGCCGCGCAAACGAATTCGGCGCGCACTTCCCAGTAATCGCGCGAGACGAATTTCTTGATCTTTTCTTCGCGCTCGGCCACGATCGACAAGGTCGGCGTCTGTACCCGGCCCACGGTTGTCAGGTAAAAGCCGCCCTCCTTCGAGTTGAAGGCCGTCATCGCGCGGGTGCCGTTGATGCCGATGAGCCAATCGGCTTCCGAGCGGCAGCGCGCGGCATCGGCCAGCGGCAGCATTTCCTCGTCGCTGCGCAGGTTGTTGAAACCGTCGCGGATCGCGCCCGGCGTCATCGATTGCAGCCACAGGCGCTTGATCGGTTGCTTGGCCTTCGCATTTTGCGCGATCAGGCGGAAAATGAGCTCGCCTTCGCGCCCGGCATCGCAGGCATTGATCAAGGCGGTGACATCCTTGCGCTTGATCAAGCGATTCAATACCTTCAGGCGCGCCTCGGTCTTGGCGATCGGATTCAACGCAAAGTAGGGCGGAATCATCGGCAAATGCGCGAAGCTCCATTTGCCGCGCTTGACGTCGTGTTCTTCGGGCACGGCGATTTCGAGCAAGTGGCCGACGGCCGACGACAGCACGTACTCGTCCGATTCAAAGTACTCATCGTGCTTGGTGAAGCCGCCCAGCGTCTTCGCGATATCGTTCGCGACAGAAGGCTTCTCGGCGATGATGAGGGTCTTGGTCATAATTAGTGGTCTCGGTGGTCTCGAAATGTATTCTGGATAGGTCAAGCATGCGCATCATACATGGATGGCACGCGACCACGATTATTACAATTGCAACAATTTGGCGGCGTCAGTACCCTGCAGCGGACGATGATAAGCCTCTTGCGGGCAAATCCGCAAGCTTGCTCAGTGACCGAACCGGTGGGAATGCGTCGCCCCTGGCGACGGCGGATCAATGGCGAATCTAGTGCAGCAGGCGCGGCGTTTGCTGCTCATCGGCGCCGAACAGGTCGTCGAACATCAGCGCATCGGGTTCCTTGCCCTGGCTCCACAACAGCATCAGGACGATGACCTTCAGTTTGCCCAGCGTGACCGGCGGCTCATCCAGCGCGAGCGCCCGTTCGATGACGATTTCGCGTTGCAAGGCAGTGATCACCTTGGCGCTTTCCAGAAACTGGATGAATCCGATCGCCGCAGTACCGAGCACATCGGTTTCCTGCTGCACGTAAAAACGGGTCCCGGTCGACTCAGGCGCGGAGCCTTGCGGCTGCACGGCCATCGCAGTCAAATCCTTGAGCCAGACCAGCGCTTCGGAAATTTCGACTTCATCAAAACCGACAGCCGACAGTTTCTTCGCCAACGCGGCCGGTTCAGGGCAGGCGTCAGGCCGATAATACGTCTCGTAGAGGTAAACCAGGATGTCAAACATGGCGCTACTCTATCAGCTAAGTTGATTACGGCACAAGGGTTGCACAAGGGTTAGCCTGTGAGCGGCAATCAACAGTCAATGATGGGCTTTGTGGGTACGCTGAAACAAGCCTCCCGGCAGACGCTCGACCAAGCCGTTCAACTCCAGCGTCAGCAAGCGGCCCATCACGCCTGCGGCATCTTGGCTGGCGCGCTGGGCCAGACCATCGACATCGACCGGATCATGGCCCAGCGCCACCAGCAATGCCTGCAGTTCAGCATCCAGTGCCGGGACCGGGTCCGGATCCGGGATCGACTCTGCGCTGACGGCAGCAGCGGGCAATTGCAGTTCGACCAGTACGTCGTCGGCCGATTCGACCAGCTTGGCGCCCTGCTTGATCAACGCATGGCAGCCCTTGGCCAATGCCGAATGGATCGAGCCCGGAATGGCGAACACATCGCGACCTTGCTCGCCGGCCATGCGGGCCGTGATCAGGGAGCCCGAGCGCGCTGCCGCCTCGATGACCAGCACGGCGCGCGCCAGGCCGCTGATGAGGCGATTACGGCGCGGAAAATTAGCCGGCAAGGCCGGCGTTGCAAGCGCGTATTCGCTGACGATGCAGCCTTGCTCGGCGATCAAGCCGGCCAGCACCCGGTTACTGTAAGGATAGACAAGGTCGATGCCGGTACCGATCACGGCGATCGTCGAACCGAAGCCGCGCAAGCCGCCGCGATGCGCTGCGGCGTCGATCCCGAGCGCCAGACCGGAGACGATGGTCAAGCCCGCATCGCTCAGCGCCTGCGAAAAATGTTCGGCATTGGCCACGCCCTGCGCGCTGGCGTTGCGACTGCCCACGACCGCGAGCGCCGGCCGGGTCAACAGATCGAGGCGGCCCTTCAGATAGAGCAGCGGCGGTGGATCGGCAATCTCCAGCAGCAGGCGCGGGTAAGCTGCATCGGCCAGCGTCAGCAGATGATTGCCGGGCAATTGCAGCCACGCCAGCGTGGCCTCGATCAGCGCCAGGGTCGAGTCTGGAACCGGACCAGCCAGGGCGCGCGCAATGGGGCTGGGCACCACGTGGTGCAAGGCGTCGAATCCGGCGCAAAAAACTGCGCCAGGCAAGCCAAATGCGCTCAGCAATGCGCGCGCTGTGACGGGCCCTACGCCGGGCGTGTCCATCAGGCGCAGCCACGCCGCCGGATCGTCCTGCGTTGATCCGTTGTGAGTTGAGATGGTCATTGCGGCGACAACGCGATGTCGCCCACCTGGACCGGCTCGGTCACTTGCATGATCAATGCATATGAAACGTGGCGGAACACGCGGAAGATGAAGACGCTGCCGACCAGTTCTTCGGGCAACTTCGCATCGTCAAAGCCCGGGTCGGCGATCCTTTTTCCGACTCGATACAGCTGCAGCACGGACCCGTCATCGAGCCCGTCGAACGCGCCGCGGTTGATGCTGACGACCTGGTTTTGGCCGGCATGGGTCAAGCCGCCGTAGATCGACATCACGCGCGCATCGATGGCCTGCTTTGGCCGATGCGGCGCGTAATTGCGCACCGGCAAAGCCGGCGCCGGGATCAACTGGTCGCCCACGCCCATTTCCTGCGCCGAATCGGTCACGATGAAGGTATGCACGTCGGCTTCGGCGCGCGCCAGAGCCTGCAGCCTGACGCTGCCCAGATAAAAAGCTTCATGCCCAAGCACTTCTGCGCTGACCGGATCCAACAAGGGTTTGCCTGTGCGAAACACCTGAAACGAGGTAACGTCATGCAAATCGCCGCGCACATACGCCTTGTCATTTTTTCCGAGAAATACGTGGTTTTCCTGACCGGCGATGATACGCGGCGCGGCGCCCGCAGCGCCCACCTCGACGATCAACGGTTGCGACAAAAAGGGCTCGATCGCCCCCGACGCAATCGATGGCACGGCATCGCGCTCCATCCCCTCGACCCGAATTTGCGGCGACAAGCGCAGTGCAGTCGTAGCGGCAAACCCGGAGTCCGGCCCTGAAACGGTTCCGGGAACAACGCCGGGACCAAGTTCGGCGCCAGGCCAGGCCAGGCGCAAGCGCCCCGCCGCCCGATCGAGATGGACGATCTGGCC
>CANFGA010000411.1 GCA_947446335.1 Oxalobacteraceae bacterium
CGATGCGCAGATGGAAGGGCAAGCCCGGCAATCCCAGTGGCAGCACCGCAGTGTGCGGCGTGCCGAAGCTGCCGATCAGGCCGACGATGCCCAGCAAGATGCCCACGATGGCGCCCAGAGGAAACAGCCAGTGCGCCACGAACCTGGTGCGCCTCATGGCCAGCAAGCCGCAGCCGCCGATGACGAGCCATGCCGCTACCAGCAGCAATGCATAATCGAGCAACATCCATTGGGCCATCATCATCCTGCCATCAAATCAGTCACTGATTATAAGCGCAACCTTTTTATTTCTTTGAAGAATGTTGCTCTATTGAACAGCCCGGTCGCGGCGGGTTGCCGACCAGAATGGCGCAATCAGGGTCGCTGCAGGCGGGGATGGCGCAAGGAAGATCGTGGAGAGGCACAAGCTACAGTTCGGCTTGAGCGAATTGCCTGGAGCCCTGAAGGCGGCGGCGGATCGGGATCCGCCGCCGCAAGTTCAACGAGGCAATTTCAGTTGGACGATTTCAGCAGACGCGCGATGTCGCGCGCAAAGTAGGTCAGCACGCCGTCGGCGCCGGCGCGCTTGAACGACATCATCGCTTCCATCATCGACTTGTCGTGATCGAGCCAGCCGTTTTGCGCGGCCGCTTTCAGCATCGCATATTCGCCGCTGACCTGGTAGGCGAAGGTCGGGACCTTGAATTCATCCTTGACGCGGCGCACGATGTCCAGATACGGCATGCCGGGCTTGACCATCACCATGTCGGCGCCTTCGGCCAGGTCGAGCGCGACTTCGCGCAGCGCCTCGTCGCTGTTGGCCGGATCCATCTGGTACGTGTTCTTGTCGCTCAAGCCCAGATTCTTGGCCGAGCCGACTGCGTCGCGAAACGGGCCGTAGAAGGCCGACGCATACTTGGCCGAGTACGCCATGATGCGGGTGTGGATCAGTTGGCGCGCTTCCAGCGCCGAGCGGATCGCCCGGATGCGGCCATCCATCATGTCCGATGGCGCGATCACGTCGACGCCGGCTTCGGCCTGGGTCAGCGCCTGGCGGATCAGCATCGCGCAGGTTTCATCGTTGAGCACGTAGCCGGTGGCATCGAGCAAGCCATCCTGGCCGTGGCTGGTGTACGGGTCGAGCGCGACATCGGTCAGGATGCCCAGTTGCGGGAAGTGTTGTTTCAGCGCCTTGACGGCGCGCGGCACCAGGCCGTCCGGATTGGTCGCTTCGATGCCATCCGGCGTCTTCAACGCCACATCGATGACTGGAAACAGCGCCAGCACCGGAATGCCCAGTGCGACGCAATCCTCTGCCACCTTCAGCAGCAGATCGATCGAGACCCGTTCCACGCCCGGCATCGACAGCACCGGTTCGCTGCGATTCTCGCCGTCGAGGATGAACACCGGGTAGATCAGGTCGGATGCGGTGATCACGTTTTCGCGCATCAGCGCGCGCGAAAACGGGTCGCGGCGCATGCGGCGCATGCGGATGGCAGGAAATTGTGCTTGCAGGCTAGTCTGTTGCATGTTCAGTATCCTCTTTAGTGAAAGGCCGAGCTGCCCTTATTGGCTCTCGGCATCTCGCGGCGTTCCTTGCTCCAATGCTTCGCCTGCATCTTCGATGTCGCTCATCGTGATCAATGGCGCAGTCGGCGTGGCGTCATCTTCGGTGATGCCGGCCAGTTCCATGACCTTGTCGTTGGCTTCGTCGATGCCGATCCGCTTCAGTGCAGAAAACAATTGCACTGTGAATGGAAAACCGATGCCATCTTCATCGACGTAGCTGTCGAGCCGGGCTCTGGCCTGGCGCAGCGCGTTGGTGGAGTCGTTCCGGTTCAGCTTGTCGGCCTTGGTCAAGATGCAGTGGATCGGCTTGCCCGTTGGCGCAAACCATTCGAGCATCTGGACGTCGAGATCGGTGAACGGGCGGCGCGAGTCCATGATCAGGATCAGCGCGGCGAGCTGGTCGCGGCGCTGGACATAGTCGCCCAGCAACCGTTGCCAGTGCTGCTTGGCCGAACCGGACACCTGGGCGTAACCGTAGCCGGGCAAGTCGACCAGCAGCGCCTCGATCTCGTCGAGCACGGTTTCATCCTTGCGGTGCAGGTTGACTTGCGCCCCGCCAACGGAAAAATAGTTGATGTGCTGGGTCCGGCCAGGGGTCTTGGAGGCGAACGCCAAGCCTTTCTGGTTGCACAAGATATTGATTGCCGTCGACTTGCCGGCGTTGGAGCGGCCGGCGAAAGCGATTTCCGGCACCTTGGTGTCGGGCAGGTCGCGCAGTTGGTTGACGGTCGTGAAGAAGCGGGCTTGCCAAAGTTTAGACATGAGATGGGTAGAAAATGCAACAAAAGGGAGCGAAGGAAGCTAAGACGCGAGTAAGCTATTGTACAATAAGGGGTTACGAATTGTTGACATCGACTGCGCCGAAGCTGTGGCGGCTGGAGGATGCCAACAATCTTTGCCACTAATTATCTACTAGTCCCAGGGTGTTTGAATGAACCGTGCGTTTTCACCATTTGTAAAATCCTTGTTCGTCGCATTGCTGGCCGTATCGTCGGCAGCATCGGCGGTCGACGCGAAACCGGCTGTTGCCAAGGCCGATCCGGCCAAGGGCGCTACCCTGTATGCCGATGGCGATGCGGCGCGCGGCTTGCCCGCTTGCGTATCGTGCCACGGTGCCGCCGGCAATTCGACGATCGCAGCCAACCCGAAGCTCGCTGGCCAGCATGAAGCCTACATCTACAAGCAATTGGTGAACTTCACGGCGCCGGAACGCAATCAGGCGATCATGACGACGTACTCGAAGATGCTGACCGACGAAGAGAAAAAGAATATCGCCGCCTATCTGAGCGCCCAGGTGGCAAAGCCGGGCGCAGCGAAGAACAAGGATACGGTTGAAATCGGCAAGAAGATCTATCGCGCCGGCATCGTCGAAAAGAACGTGCCTGCCTGCGCCAGCTGCCACGGTGCAGCCGGTTCCGGTTTGCCTAGCCAATATCCGCGCCTTGCTGGTCAGCACCAGGACTACACGGCAGCGCAATTGACGACCTTCCGCACGGGTGTTCGCTACAACAATGCCGCGATGACGACCATCGCCAAGCGCATGTCCGACGATGAAATGAAGGCCGTTGCCGACTACATCGCCGGCATGAAATGATGGCAGCTTGCATGGCCAGCATCGGTCTGACCGATTGAGCCGGCAGGCAGGCAAGCAAAACAGCAGGTAACGATGGGCGGCGGCGCTAGCCGGCCGCCCATTTTATTGGTGCTGCAGGAAATTGAGGTAGTATGCGTTCTACTGCGCGATGACTGGCCGGAAAACCCTGCCTGTTCACGTGCTCCCGGCAAGTTTCCCGCCCTTCGGGCCTGGCCACGGACCTGCTCCTGTTGCCGTCCCGCCCATTTTGAGATTGCATACCGGATGAGTTCCCCCCGTACCACTGGAATTGAATTGAAAACGCAGCGCCGCACGCTGGCCGAGGCCGTCGAGCTGATCTCGTCGATGCGCTTTTCGATCAGCTTGCTGACCCTCATTTCGATCGCTTCGATGATCGGCACCGTGCTCAAGCAAAACGAGCCGATGACCAATTATGTGAACCAGTTCGGTCCGTTCTGGTTCGATGTATTCAAGAAATTTGGCCTGTACTCGGTCTATTCGTCGTGGTGGTTCTTGCTGATCATGGCCTTTCTGGTGGCATCGACCTCGCTGTGCATCGCGCGCAATGCGCCCAAGATGCTCAAGGACATGCGCAGCTGGCGTGAAAACGTGCGTGAACAATCGCTGCGCAACTTCCATCACAAGAC
>CANFGA010000412.1 GCA_947446335.1 Oxalobacteraceae bacterium
CGACGCCGCTGACCCACAATACCGATGTCTATGATCCGTCGGAATTGACCTTGATTACCAGCAAGAGGAAAAAAGGCACGCCCTGGGCCCAGCCGATCTTTGTCTTGCAGCGGCGCAGCCCGGCCGCGGCCGCTTGACCTGCGGCCGGCGTACTCGCGCGCCGGCCCTGCATCTTCCCTTGATCAACCTCAATCCGGATTGTTCGAAATGAACAATGCTGGAGCACTGTCGCATTAGCGGGCGGCAGACATTCACTTTCACTGACCAAGATCCTCGATGCCGACAACCACTTACCCATTGACCATTGAATTCCAGGAAGGCTTCCAGGATGAGACCGTGCTGCTGCGCTTGGCCGGCGTCGAAACGATGCGCCAGCAGCATGTCAAGACACGCTTGCAAACCGGCTATGCCGCGGCGAGTGCGGCGACAGTGCCCGAGGGCCGCGTCGTGCTCGAGGTCGAGTTGCCAGACAGTGCAGAGCGCGCCCAAGTGGTGCTCGATGTGCGGGCCCCGCTGTGGGTTGGCGTCAACCTCGATCCAGGGCGGATCTTGCGTTTCAAGCTGTCGGATACCCCTTTCGGTTACGTGTAGTCGAGCGTGACAAGATGGTCGTGTTGGGCGTATCGAGTTCGTTGCAACCAGGACGCGCAGCCGATCGGGCTGCCGGTGAAAGCATTTTTTGAGACCCAACCAAGGAGATCATCATGCAAGACCAGGACACCACCGAAGGACAGTTGGCGCAGGCATTGACCCAGTTGATGGGCGAAGCTGACGAAGGACTCGGCGCGCCGCTCGCGGCACTGGCTGGAATCGTGCCGCAAATCAATATCAGCGCCAGCGGCTTGTACAAGTGGACGCCGTTGCTCAAGCCTGTGCAACAGCCCGCAGCGCAGGGTGCAAGCCAGATGCAACCGCAGTCAGCGCAAGACGTGCTGTATCCATTGATGAGCGAGGAATTGAGCCTCGACATCGACGGTCGCTATCCGTTGATGGTCGCCAGCGGCACCGTGTCGCGCTTTCTGGCTGCGCGCATGCACTGGATCGCGAACTTGCAACCCGGACCCCAATTGCATCAATGGCAGGGCGCGATCTGGTACAAGGATGGCGACGCTGCATCGTTTCCCTACACCCATGTCGATATCCGGGTCGTCGCCAGCCTGTTTCCGGCCCAGCGCAAGGCCAGCGTGACCTTCAGCGGCGGCGGCGCGCCGGAGCGCTTGCGCATATTCAAATACCTGTCGGCCTATCACCATCCGGTTGAATTCGAATTCGATTGCACCGCAGATTCCAAGCCGGTGCTGGCGATACAGACGCACGCCCATCCGAACCGGCCGGCCAGTTTGCCCAACGAAGTGCTGAGCATCCAGAAGGTCTTCATGCGTGCCGGTTTCGACGCCAAGGTATCGCCCAATGCCTCGCTCGTCCCGCTCAGCGGCGCTGGCGTGGATGGCAAGTGGAGCGACATGGAAATGCACGATGCGATGCAAGTGTACTGGTCGCGCTTCGCCAACAAGAGCCAGTGGGCAATGTGGACTTTCTTCGCCGCCTTGCACGAACAGGGCACGAATCTGGGCGGCATCATGTTCGATGACATCGGCCCCAACCATCGGCAAGGCACGGCGATCTTCACCAGCGCCTTCATCTCGCAAGCGCCGGTCGGCGATCCGAATCCGCAAGCTTGGGTCAACCGGATGACCTTCTGGACTGCATGCCATGAGATGGGGCACTGCTTCAATCTGGCGCACTCGTGGCAAAAATCGCTGGGCACGCCGTGGATTCCTCTGGGTAACGAGCCCGAGGCGCGCAGCTTCATGAACTATCCCTATAACGTGGCGGGTGGCCAGACCGCGTTTTTCTCGAATTTCGAATTCCGCTTCAGCGAGGCCGAACTGCTGTTCATGCGCCATTCGCCGGAACGTTTTGTGCAAATGGGCAATGCCGACTGGTTCGATCATCACGGCTTTGAACAAGCCAATGTCTCGCCGGAGCCGACGCTGAAACTCGACGTCCGGGTCAATCGCAGGACGCCGGAATTCGAATTCCTCGAGCCCATCGTGCTCGATTTGAAGCTTGGCAACTTGACCCAGCAGCCGCAGATCGTCCATCAGAAATTGCTGACCATGCTGGACCATATGACGGTGGTCATCAAGCCCGATGGCAAGCCGGCGCGCACCTTCCATCCCTACGCCCAATATTGCTGGCAGGCTCAAAGCCAGGTCCTCGATCCCGGCCAGGCTATCTACGATTCGCTGTTCATTTCGGCCGGTCGCAATGGCTGGGATATCGCCGAGCCGGGCTATTACACGATACAGATTGCGCTGCACCTGGAGCATGAAGACATTGTGTCGCAACCGCTGCGTTTGCGCGTGGCGCCCCCGCACAGCTACGACGAGCAATACATTGCGCAGGATTATTTTTCGGATGAAGTCGGCCGCATCCTGCGCTTTGACGGCAGCGCCCATTTGACCAAGGGCTTGGCCACGCTGCACGAGACGAGCGAGCGTCTGGCCGGGCGGCGCGTGGCGCGCCACTCGAAGATTGCGCTCGGTAACGCACTCGCGCGCGACTTCAAGTATCTCGACTTGTCCGGCACATCCGACACGATGCAATCGGCGCGCGACGCAGGTGCCTGCTTGAATGTGCGCAAGGCCGACATCGCCGGCGGCCACAAGCTGCTGTCGGACGCGCTGATGGTCAATCCGGCGCTGGCGGCCGAAACGCTGTCGCACATCGATTATCACGGCTATACCAACAACTATTGCGAGATGCTGTCCGGCCAGGGCATGCAGGCGGAAGCGGCCGGCGCCCAGGAAGTGCTGTACCAGACGCTCGCCGCGCGCAACGTGAAGTCGCAAGTGCTGGTCGGCATCAAGGCGAAAGCTGCCGCCTACAGGGCGCTTGAGAAAAAATAGTCGATTGAAAAAGTAAATCCTTTGCAGCGCGCCGGCGGCGCGCTGCAAGTTGCAAGTCATCATTCATCCTTGGCCGCCGCTCCTCCCCGCTCCCCCGTTTGTTTCATTCGATTCCCGCACTGTCCTCCTTTGTCCACGGCGCGCTCGTGCGGGCTCTTCTGCCCATGTTCCCGCTTCATTTCCAACGATAAAAATCGAGGGTGTGATGGCGCACAGAGGATTCTTGCATTTGCGCTTACCATCGCAATATTGTTTGATCATAATCAATACTAAAATTGCAATAAGGCGATGACAAGTGTGCGCAATGCGCTCATCTGGCGTCATCGGCAATCACCAGCAACCATCATTCGAGGGCCCGCATGGGCTCTCCCGTCCTTTTGGAAGAGAGTCCTGCACCGATGAAATCCACATTGTCCATTCTGCGATGCCCGCATTTGTCATCCCCGGATCGGCATTGGATGCTGCATGTCGTGCTGGTACTGGGGAGCGCTGCTTGCGTGCCTGCGCTGGCCGCGCCCGAGGATGTATTGAGCCGTCTGCCGGTGTATGTATCGCCGGCCGACGTGCTGAGCCCCTACATCGGCTATTCCTATACTTACGATGACAACGTGCTGGGCAACCAGAGCGGCATCGGTCCCGGTATCGGGACCGATGCCAGCAGCAGCGGTGATCAGGCCGACACGACCCGCCGCGTGCTGTTCGGTGTGAACATCAGAAAGCGCATCAGCCGTCAGGTATTTTTCGCCAAGCTCGACTTCACCCGCGCCAGCTACGATAAATTGGCCAATCTGAACCACAACAGCAAGGATTTGATCGCCAATTGGAATTGGCATGTCGGCAATCAGTTCGAAGGCAATCTGGGCGCCAGCTA
>CANFGA010000413.1 GCA_947446335.1 Oxalobacteraceae bacterium
ACAACATCAACATTCCGGGTTGCGCCACACCAGCCAGAATGTTCGTCGGCCAGCGCAAGGATTCGTTCGTCGTCAACCTGGGCGAAACATTTGACTTGATCAACATCGCGCAACCGGCAGTCGAATTCGGCGCCAACGCCGAACGCAACGCCAAGGATGACCTGGCCACCAAGAACGTGACCTCGATCGAACTGGAAGTGGCCAAGGATTGCCTGACCGGCACTGGCAACAAGGTCATCGGCGGCTGGACCACGGCCAGCCTGCGCCAGGGTCGTTTGCTCGATCCTAGCCCGAAATCGGGTGTCGCATCGAAAGAAGGCGGCGCCTGGACCCAGGTCTCGCGCCTGGGCAATCCGTTGGTCAATGAAGTCGTCATCGGCTTGAAGGACAAGGACCGTTTCAACCATAGCAAACCATCCAACGATGGCCAGTTTGCCGACTATGTCACCAATCCGACCTTGCCAGCACTGGTTGAAGTCCTGTTTGGCAGCGCCGGCGTGAAAGCCCCTACCAACTTCCCGCGCAATGACCTGGTCGCGGCCTTCCTGACCGGCGTCAAGGGCGTGAACCAATTGGCGACCGTGACTGCGTCTGAAATGCTGCGCCTGAACACCGCGATCGCCTTCACCCCGGCCGGCTCGCAAAAACGTCTGGGCGTGATCGACGGCGACAATGCCGGCTTTCCGAACGGGCGCCGTCCTGGCGATGATGTCGTCGATATCGCGCTGCGCGTCGTGATGGGCAAGTTGTGCACGATCAGCCTCGGTTGCGTGCCGGCCGATGCACCATCAGGCGCAATCCGCTTTACCGATGGCGCGTATCTGGATGAAACCTTTTTCACGACCAGCTTCCCGTATCTGAAAACACCGATCGCCGGTTCGCCACAGTCGGCACGGTAATCACAACGTCAGGAGAACCTCATGAAAAAACTGTGCATGATTTTTGCGGCAGCCGCAGCGCTGACCGCATGCGGAGGTAGCAGCAGCGGCGGCTCCGCACAAGGCAGCGCCAATGCGTTCCTGGCCGAGGTGACCCGCGTCGTCGGTACCACCAGCGAGAGCACCGACGCGATCGACATCGATGCCGTGGTTGTCCTCGCGCCGGAAGATGCCGAACCGCTGGCATTGAACTAAGCCAGGCCCAAGCGATACCGGGCGGGGTCGGCGATGCCGGCCCTGCCCTTTCACCAGACACCTGCAATGCCGTTTTCGATATTTTTTCAGATGTCATTTTGGTACATTTTTTCGCTCACCCCGACCTGGCGCTGCCCACATGATCCAACCGATACTTTGCGCCTTGAGCGCGCTGCTGCTGGCGCTGCCTGCAGCGCAGGCCAGCCCTTACCTGCCGGCTAGCGGCGACCAGGTCATCGAAGTGTTGCCCGGCGGCAGTGGCGCGAGGCAATTGGAGCGCTTGCGCGCAGCGCTGCGGGCCCAGCCGCAGGATCTAGCGTTGGCAAGCAAGCTGGCACAGCGCTATATCGCGCTGGCGCGCAGCGATACCGACCCGCGCTATCTCGGCTATGCCCAGGCTGCGCTGCAACCGTGGTGGCAACTCGCTGCGCCGCCGCTCCAGGTGCGTATCTTGCGCGCCACGCTACTGCAAAGCACCCACCATTTCGATGAGGCGCTCAAGGACCTGGACGCCGTCATCGCCCTCCAACCGGACCATGCCCAGGCCTGGCTCACGCGCGCAACCGTGCTGACGGTGCGCGGCGAATACGCCAAGGCGAGCGCCAGTTGCGCGCGCCTGTCGTCGCTGGCAAGCGAACTGATCAGCATCACGTGCATCGCCCACATCGGCAGCCTGACCGGGCGCGCCCTCCAGAGCGAACAATTGCTGGAAAAAACGCTGCAAAGAAGTGACGCCAAGCCCGAACTGCGCGTGTGGGTGCTGACCTTGCTCGCTGAAATGGCGACCCGGCGCGGCGCGGCCAGCGTGGCCGAAACACGCTTTCGGGAAGCACTGGCGCTGGACCCGAAGGACAGCTATCTGCTGGGCGCCTATGCCGATTTCCTGCTCGGCCAGGGTCACCCGCTGGAAGTGATCAAGCTGCTCAAGGACCAATCGCGCATCGATGCGCTGCTGCTGCGCCACGCGCTGGCCTTGCAACAACTGCCCGATTCCAGCAGCGCGCTGACCTCCCTGGTGAAGCAATTGAACGAGCGCTTCAACGCAGCGATGCAACGCGGCGATACCGTGCACCAGCGTGAACAGGCACGCTTCGCGCTGTATCTGCTGCAAGATCCGGCCACGGCGTTGGTGCTGGCACAAAAAAACTGGGCGGTGCAAAAGGAAGTGGCCGATGCGCGCATTTACCTCGAAGCTGCAGTCAAGGCCGGCGACAGCGCCGCACCAGTAGCAGCCTGGATCAAGACCAACAAGCTCGAAGACGTGACCATCGCCAAGCTAGCCAAGCAATTGAAAGCCGGATCATGATGCGTTTCTTTTCCATCGCCATGGCGCTGCTGCTGTCCTGCTTGATCCTGCCGGCGCAGGCTCACAAGCCCAGCGACAGTTACCTGAAGCTGGTGGTGATCGACAAAGGCGATGGCCGCATCGACGGCCAATGGGACATCGCGCTGCGCGATCTCGATTATGCGCTCGGCCTCGATGCCAACGACGATGGCAAGTTGACCTGGGACGAAATCCGCAGCCGCCATCAGGAAATCGCCAGCTATGCGCTGCAACGCCTGACACTCGGTACCGAGGCCGGCAGTTGCACAGTTACCGCAGGCGAGCAACTGATCGACCAGCACACCGACGGCGCCTACAGCGTGCTGCGCTTCAAGGCCCTGTGCCAGGAACCTGTTGCAACGCTGCAAATGGGCTATCGGCTGTTCGCCGACCTCGATGCCCAACACAAGGGGCTGGTTCAGATCAAACAGGGCGGCAATACGTCGACCGCGATCTTCAGCCCGGAACAAGCGCAGCAATCGATCGCGCTGCGCAATCGAAGCGCGCTGGACGGATTCATCGCTTATGTCGGACACGGCATCTGGCATATCTGGATCGGCTTCGATCACATTCTGTTCCTGCTCTCGCTGCTGCTGCCGGCAGTGCTGGTGGCGGCCACTGGTCGCCCTTCGGAGAGCTTCAAGAGCAGCCTGTTCGATGTGCTGAAAGTGGTCACCGCCTTCACGCTGGCGCACTCGATCACGCTGACGCTGGCCAGCCTGTCGTTGCTTTCGCTGCCATCGCGGGCGATCGAATCCCTGATCGCGGCCTCGGTCGTGCTGGCTGCGCTGAACAATATCGTGCCGCTGTTTCGCGGCCGGCGCCCGGTAGCCGCTTTCGTCTTCGGCCTGATCCACGGCTTTGGCTTTGCCAGCGTGCTGGCCGATCTGGGCTTGCCGCGCGGCGCCTTTGCGCTCAGTCTGTTCGGCTTCAACCTCGGCGTCGAAATCGGACAACTGGCGATCGTCGCCGTCTTCCTGCCGCTGGCCTATCTGCTGCGCCGCACCTGGTTGTATCGCCAGTTGCTGACCAAGGGCTCGGCCTTGATCATGCTGCTCGCTGCGATCTGGCTGATCGAGCGCGCTTTCGACACCAAGCTGCTGCCATTCTGAAATGTATGCAAGGGATGCCGACCCGGGTCGGCATTTCAGCTACACTGGTGGACCTCCATGACCCCATGACCATCCTCACGACATGAATTCAACAGAAATCGAAAACGCCAACATCCTGTCCTTCGCAGCCATGCCATCGCCGGCCACGCTGCATGCAAAACTGCCATTGTCCGATAGCGCCGGCGCCACCGTGGCCGACGGGCGCGTG
>CANFGA010000414.1 GCA_947446335.1 Oxalobacteraceae bacterium
GAGGGATGACATCGATGGTTGTTTCCTTGGCAAACGATGAAAATTTCCCGGGATTGCCCGGGCCAGATGCATCCCCTTTGGTAAAATGTGCCATTGCCCTTGTTGAAAAAAGAACCCCATGGCCAGATTGCTCGCCATCGATGGCTTGAATATCGTGCGCCGTGTTTACCAGGCCAGCGTGGAACCGGATGCCGGCGACACGGCGCAGGTGGCCGAGATCGCGTTGCGCCACGCCTTGTCGTCGTTCAAGAACCTGATCCATGCGCATCTGCCGACCCACGTGTTGCCAGCTTTCGATGTCGCCGGCACCACCTGGCGCCATGCACTGTTTGCGCGCTACCGGGAAGGACGCACCGCGATGCCCGAGGTGTTGCGCGAGCGGCTGCCCGATTTTTACCGGCAATTGGCGGCGCTGGGTTTGCATGTGGTGCAGATTGCCGAGGTCGAGGCCGACGACGTGATCGCCACCGCCGTGCTGCGCTGGCTGGGCGAGGGCCGCGGCGAAGCGGTCGTCGCCTCGACCGACAAGGATTTGCATTGCCTGATCGAACACGGCGCGTTGTTGTGGGACCCGTTCAAGCGCGAGTACCACGATGCGGCCTGGGTGGAGGCCAAGTTCGGCGTCGCTCCAGCCCTGCTGCCGGATTTGCTGGCGCTGATGGGCGACGCCAGCGATGGCATTCCCGGCGTGGCCAAGGTCGGCTTGAAGACGGCGGCTCGGCTGTTGCGCGCCTATGGCAGCCTGGACGCGGTGATGGCTGGCGCCGGCATCTTGCCGGGGACCATGGGCGAGCGGCTGCGCCGGGAACGCGACATGCTGACGCTGTCGCGCCAGCTGGTGCAATTGAAGACCGATGTGCGTCTGGGTGTCACATGGAACATGCTGGCCCGGGATGTACCTGATCCTACCGATATCAAAGAGGGACAAGCATGGCGCTGAGAGCAGTCTTGATCGATGGCAATGGGGTCGCGCGCGGCATGTTGAATACCGTCTTGTGCGACGGCGGTTACGATGTCTGCGGCTTGAGCCATGCCAGCGGCCCGGGCTTCTCCCTGGTGGAAAAGCTCCATCCGCAACTGGTCTGCATCGCGCGCGCGCAAGCCGAGGATGGCAACGATATCGTCAAGCACATCCGCAGCGCCTGTCCGAAGACCATCATCTTCATCGTGGCCAGCGGTATCGATGCGGCGATGGTGCAGGCGGCGCAAGCTGATGGCGTCAGCGGTTTCATCGTCCAGCCATTCAACGCCGATGCGGTCTTGCGCACGATACGCACGACCTTGCTCGCGGTGGTCAGGAAGCAGCAGGGCGCCGCCAGCCCTGATTGAGCCGATCACCTGGTGTCAGACGCTCGAACTGTCGATGATCCCGCCGCCGAGGCAGACGTCGCCGTCGTACAGTACGGCTGACTGGCCGGGTGTGACAGCCCATTGCGGTTCGGTAAAGTCGAGCGTGAAGCGCTCCATGTCTGCCGGGCTGATGTTGCAAGCGACATCGGCTTGCCGGTAGCGCGTCTTGGCCGACAGCGCGCCCGCTTGCGGCGCCACGCCCGAGATCCAGCTGGCCTGGCCCGCCACCAAGGTCGACGACAGCAGCCACGGATGGTCGTGGCCTTGCACCACATACAGCGTGTTGTTGGCGATATCCTTGCGCGCCACGTACCACGCATCGCTGCTACCATCTTCATTCTGGTACGACTTCAAGCCGCCCAGGCCGATGCCCTTGCGCTGGCCCAGCGTATAGAAACTGAGGCCGACATGCTGGCCCACGGTCGTGCCGTCCGGCGTTTTCATCGGCCCGTGCTGGTAGGACAGATAGCGGTTCAGAAATTCGCGGAACGGGCGCTCGCCGATGAAGCAGATTCCGGTCGAATCCTTTTTCTGCGCATTGGGCAGCGCCAGTTTTTCGGCGATCTTGCGCACTTCGGTCTTGACGATCTCGCCCAGCGGGAACAGTGTCTTGGCCAGTTGCGCCTGATTCAAACGGTGCAGAAAATAACTCTGGTCCTTGCTGGCGTCGACCGCTTTCAGCAATTCCACGCCTGCGCCGCTGCTGCTCTGGCGCACGCGCGCATAGTGGCCGGTCGCGATCAAGTCTGCGCCGAGCAGCATCGCATGGTCGAGAAAGGCCTTGAACTTGATTTCGGCATTGCACAGCACGTCGGGATTGGGCGTGCGGCCAGCCTGGTATTCGCGCAGAAACTCGCTGAATACCCGATCCTTGTATTCGGCCGAGAAATTGACAGCTTCGATATCGATGCCGAGCACGTCGGCCACGCTGACGGCATCGATCCAGTCTTCGCGCGACGAGCAAAATTCGCTGTCGTCGTCGTCTTCCCAGTTCTTCATGAACAGGCCGATCACTTCATAGCCCTGTTCCTTCAACAGCCACGCGGCGACCGATGAATCGACCCCGCCTGACATGCCAATCACGACTTTTTTCTTGCTCATTGCACTCTCATTCGTTCACTGGTTGTTCGTTCACTTGTAGTTCATTTGCTGTTCATTTTCAGCGCCTGTTGCGCCCTCGCTGCGGGCGCGGCATCGAAGACCGATGCATGGGTATGCAACAGATCGAGCGGCGCGCGCCGGCCGGCGATGTATTCGTCGACGCAGCGCAGCATCAGCGGGCTGCGATGGCGCTCCTGGCAAGCGGCCATCTCGTCGCGCCCCATCCACAGCACGCGCAAAATGCCGTGATCGAGCGGCTGGTCGTGCACGGCTCCGACATCGCCGCAAAAGGTGAAACGCAAGTAGGTGACATCGAGCCCGGTGCGGGCTGAACGGTAGCTCGACATGTAGACGCCGACCAGCGCCGTGGGCGTGAAGTCATGCGCTGTCTCTTCCAGCGTTTCGCGCACCACCGCCTGCTCCAGCGATTCGAACGGATCGAGGTGGCCAGCCGGCTGATTGAGCCGTATGCCGTCGCTGGTTTCTTCTTCGATCAGCAAAAACAAGCCGTCGCGTTCGATGATGGCAGCCACGGTGACAGAGGGTTTCCAGATGCTAGGCATGATCGGTCCTTGAAAGAGCCGCCATTTTAGCCTGTTCTGCGCGCTTTGTTGCCCGATCAGCATAGACGATGCGTGCGGAGGCGCTTCTTGTGCCACAGTACAGCCCGATTTCAAGTGTTGATATTTATCAAACAAAATGATATCGATGCCATGTTGTTACGCAATGCAATCCTATTATGTTGCGCGGACATGCTGCATCGTTTTCAGTTTCGATGCCCGATATCGGGCAGTGCGCTGCCGTGCCGGCAAAGATGCAAGATTTCATTTGATCAATTTCGTGTTAAATTCTAGCGAGTTTATCAATCCAACTGGAGACATTGCATGAGAATAGGCATACCGGCCGAGACGAGGCCCGGCGAAACCCGGGTTGCTGCAACGCCCGAAACGGTCAAGAAATTGGCAGCCAAGCATCAGATCATCGTGCAGGCTGGCGCTGGCTTGACGGCGTCGGTCACCGACGACGCTTATGTCGCCGCTGGAGCCACCATCGGCACCGCTGCCGACGCGTACGGCTGCGAAGTGGTGCTCAAGGTGCGCGCACCGAACGATGCAGAGCGCGCTTTGATGAAGCCGGGCACGGTCTTGATCGGGATGCTCAATCCCTTCGATGCCGACAACATCGCTGCGATGGCTGCGGCCGGCTTGTCCGCGTTCGCGCTGGAGGCGGTGCCGCGCATCACGCGCGCGCAATCGATGGATGTGCTGTCGTCGCAGGCGAACATCGCCGGCTACAAGGCGGTGTTAATCGCTGCCAACACTTA
>CANFGA010000415.1 GCA_947446335.1 Oxalobacteraceae bacterium
GAGCGCTTCGGCGGCCAGGTGCTGGACACCTTGTCGATCGAAAACTTTGTCTCGGTCAAGGAAACCGACGGTCCGCGTTTCGCGGTCGCGCTGGAACAGCATGTGAAGACCTATGACGTCGACATCATGAACATGCAGCGCGCCGAGACGCTGGTGCCGGGCAAGCTGATCGAAATTCGGACCGCCAGCGGCGCCATCTTGAAGAGCAAGACCGTGATCCTGGCCACCGGTGCGCGCTGGAGGGAAATCAACGTCCCCGGCGAGAAGGAATATCGCAACCATGGCGTGGCGTATTGCCCGCATTGCGACGGCCCGCTGTTCAAGGGCAAGCGCGTGGCGGTGATCGGCGGCGGCAATTCCGGCGTCGAGGCAGCGATCGATCTGGCCGGCCTGGTCGGTCATGTAACGTTGATCGAATTTGGCGACACCTTGCGCGCCGATGCGGTGTTGCAGCGCAAGTTGCACAGCCTGGCCAACGTGACGGTGCTGACGTCGGCCCAGACCACCGAGATCCACGGCGATGGCAAGAAGGTCAATGCATTGAGCTACCTTGAGCGTGCCTCCGGCGAAGCCAAGAAAGTCGAACTGGAAGGCGTGTTCGTCCAGATCGGCCTGATACCGAACACCGAGTGGCTCAAGGGTGTACTGGCCTTGTCGCGCAGCGGCGAGATCGAAGTCGATAACAAGGGCCAGACCTCGATTCCGGGCGTGTTTGCCGCTGGCGATGTGACGACGGTGCCGTTCAAGCAGATCGTGATCGCGGTCGGCGACGGCGCAAAAGCAGGGCTGGGCGCCTTCGATCACTTGATCCGCTCGTCGTTCGACGATGTCGAAGAGCCGGCCAAGGAAGCTGCATTAGCTTGATGTAACACGATGAGGTTGTAAAAATTGCCGGGTTCGCCCGGCATTTTTCATGGCGCAAAGGTTGTGCGAGTGAGCATGGTGGCTGGGTTTTTCAGGCCACGTTTGACTGTCGGGCAACTGTCTTTGTCATGTGGCGCATCAAGCCCAGTCCCAGCAAGCCCAGGCCAAACAATGCCACGGTGTCTGGCTCAGGCACTGCCGCAATCGCGGGGAAGTCATCGAGCACATTGAGGTCGCTGAAGCTGGTTCCATACTGGAAATTGGCCGGGGACAAGTTCGATACATCGAGCCCTCTCACGCCCGACAGTTTGAAAACAACCGTATCGCTGATCATCGGCTTGCCATCGAGCGCATTGTTCGGGTTGTAACCGGGTGCGCCGGAAATGATGCCAAAATTGATGCCGCCGAGCCCGGCTATACCATCGAGGTTGAGACCTGCCGCGCCGCCATTGAAATTGCCTATATTGTTCGCCAGGCCAGTGTTCAAGTAAGCTGCGCTGGAAATGCCCCGGTCGGCCCCGCGCGGCAGTCCGGCGACTTCATAGTCATAGCCAAATTCGCCGTTGACATTGGTCACCCCCGTGCAGTTGACAACACTGCAGGTGCCGATGATGGACGAACCCGATTCAATGGTTGCCGAAAGGGGCTTGAGCACAGGATTGAGATTGTCCTTGAAGCTCCAGAAAATGCCGGTCAGCGTATTTTCCTGGGTATCCTGGCGCGCATTTCGGCCGGACGTGTTTTGCAGCGTGATGGTCAGGATGTTTCCGGAAAAATTGAATGTGGCCGCCGCGCTCACCGCAATGCCGGTTGACGTGACGCCGTCTCCGGTCAAGGTGATCGAGCCGGCGTTGGCATTCAGGCATGTCGTTGCAGCGATGGCAAGTACGCTTGTGAAGAGCAGATTTTTCATGATCGATGCCTTTGCAGTTGGACTGTCGTATGCCAGCATGCGATGCAAATTCCATGCCTATTAAACAAGCAATTGATTTTAAAGAATTTTATTTTTGATCTTCGATGGCGCGGGCATACTTGTAAAAAATCCCGACACGGGCATGGCTCGTTGTCTCTTGCGTGTGAGCAGGGGAATGATCGAACACGCGATGTGGGCATGCACAATGGCGGGCTGATGGCGAGACCATTTTTTGCCGTGCACAATGGAAAAAGCCCCATGTGCATGGAGCACATGGGGCTTTTAGTTGGCGGAGCGGACGGGACTCGAACCCGCGACCTCCGACGTGACAGGCCGGCATTCTAACCAACTGAACTACCACTCCAAGCTGTTTGATCTGTAGTGCTGATCTGAGAGCATGAATGTTTTTTCTGTCTGGTGGGTGCTGAGAGGCTCGAACTCCCGACCTACGCCTTGTAAGGGCGCCGCTCTACCAACTGAGCTAAGCACCCGTTGCTTATCACAGAGAAAAACATCCGACGTTTGTCACCACGTCTGAAGAGGCCGAATTTTACAATGGCCCGGATCGCTTGTGCAAGCATTTTTTGAAAAACAGTGGCACACGGCCGCTTTGCCATATCCCGCGACTGGAGTGCCTATCATTCATTTCATATATCAGCACTGACCGCGCAATATACTATTGCCGCTACATCTCCTTGTCTGCCATCCGGGGGCCGGCCATCCGGGGGGGCACCCAACGCACATCGATTGAGAACCATGACGACAACGATCCACCATCTGAACAGCTGCGCTGCCGACGAGTTTTTCGAACTGCTCGATGGCATATACGAACACTCGCCGTGGATCTTGCACCGCGCGATACGGCAGCGTCCGTTCGCATCGCTGCCGGCGCTGAAGCTGGCGCTGGCAGGCGCCGTCCTGCACGCCGCGCCCGAGGAACAGCTCGCGCTGCTGCAGGCGCATCCCGAATTGGCTGGCAAGGCGGCGCTGGCTGGCGAATTGACGCTGGCGTCGACCGGCGAGCAAGTCGTCGCTGGCTTGAATCATTGCAGCGCGCAAGAACTGGCGACGCTGCAGCGGCTGAACCGCGATTACAAAACCCGCTTCGGCTTTCCCTTCATCATCGCGGTCAAGGGGCCGGACGGCAAGGGCTTGAGCCGGCAAGCGATCATCGATGCCTTCGAGCGGCGCCTGAAGAATGCGCGTGCCGATGAACTCGCCGAGTGTCTGCGCCAGGTCGGGCGCATCGCCGAGCTGCGCTTGAATGCCTTGTTTGGCCACAGCCTGCCATTGGGCGATGCGATCATGGCCTGGTCCGAGATCCTCGGCGCCTGGAGCGACGACGAGCAGGGCTTGACGTGCGCTTACATGACCGCGGCGCACCGCCGCACCGCGCAGCAATTGGCCAGCTGGATGGAAGAGGCCGGCATGCAAGTGCAGATCGACGCGGTCGGCAACGTGGTCGGGCGCTATCCATCGGACGTTCCGGGGGCCAGGGCGCTCTTGACCGGTTCGCATTACGATACCGTGCGCAACGGCGGCAAATACGACGGGCGCACCGGCATCCTGTTGCCGATCGCGGTCGTGCGCCATCTGCATCAGGGCGGCATCAAGCTGCCCTTCCATCTGGATGTGATCGGTTTTGCGGAAGAGGAGGGCGTGCGCTTCAAGAGCACTTTCCTCGGCAGCAATGCGATCACCGGCCGGTTTGACCTGAGCTTGCTCGAGCGCCTGGACGCCGATGGCGTGACGATGCGCCAGGCCTTGCTTGATGCCGGCCACGATCCGGCGCACATTCCGGCGCTGGCGCGCTCGCGCCTCGATGTGCTGGGCTTTGTCGAAGTTCATATCGAGCAGGGACCGGTGCTCCTGGGGCGCGACTTGCCGGTGGGCATAGTCAGTGCGATCGCCGGCAGCAGCCGCTATCTGGTGCAGCTGACCGGTCTGGCCAGCCATGCCGGCACCACGCCGATGACGATGCGGCGCGA
>CANFGA010000416.1 GCA_947446335.1 Oxalobacteraceae bacterium
GAAGCCGGCGTCGATGGCGGCACCCGCTTCATGCCGGCGCACGACGAGCGCGCCGAACTGGCGCCGCGCGATGTGGTTGCGCGCGCGATCGACTTCGAAATGAAAAAACGTGGCATCGACTATGTGCATCTGGACATCAGCCACAAGCCGGCGGCATTCCTGATCGAGCACTTCCCCACCATCTATGCGCGCTGCCTGGAACTGGGCATCGACATCACGAAAGGGCCGATCCCGATCGTGCCGGCCGCGCATTACACCTGCGGCGGCGTGGTCACCGATCTGGCCGGACGCACCGACTTGCCGGGACTATATGCGGTCGGCGAAACCGCCTGCACCGGCTTGCATGGCGCCAATCGCCTGGCCAGCAATTCCCTGCTCGAATGCCTGGTCATCGGCCGCGCCTGCGCCGGCGACATCGAGCAACGCGAATTGACGCCGCTGCCGGACTTGCCCGAGTGGGATGAAAGCCGCGTCACCAATGCCGACGAAGAGGTCGTGATCGCGCATAACTGGGATGAATTGCGCCGTTTCATGTGGAATTATGTCGGCATCGTGCGCACCACCAAGCGGCTCGAACGGGCCCAGCACCGGATCGCGCTGCTGAAAGAGGAGATCGACGAATACTACCGCCATTTCCGCATCACGCACGACTTGCTCGAGTTGCGCAACCTGGTCGACGTCGCCTCCTTGATCGTCAACAGCGCCTTGTCGCGGCGCGAGAGCCGCGGCTTGCACTTCAGCCGCGATTATCCTGACACGCTGCCGAAAGCCTTGCCGAGCGTCTTGACGCCGCCGCGGCGCTGATGAGCGCTCAATACACTGCCAGCGCGCCCGAGGAGGCGACCTGGCATGCGGCGCTGATCGAACATCTGCGCCTGCATCCGGTGATTGCCGCCGGATTCGGCATCGCCGTGCTTGGCCTGCTGTTGCTGCTGTGGCAAAACGCGCTGGCGCTGATCGATGGCTCGGCCAGCGCCCAACTGCGCTGGGCCTTGATGGCTGGCGGCGCCGGCTTTGCCGCCACGGCCTTGGGCGCCATGTCGGCCTTGTTGCTGAAAAACATGGCCCAAAAAATGGAAGACAGCTTGCTCGGCTTTGCCGCCGGGATGATGCTGGCGGCCAGCGCATTTTCATTGATCATTCCAGGGATCGAGGCTGGCAACGACCTGTTCCAGAACCGATTCTTCGGTTCCGGCATCGTCGTCATCGGTCTGAGTCTGGGCACGCTGCTGATGCTGGGGTTGGACCAGTTCACTCCGCACGAGCATGCAGTCACCGGCCCCTGCGGTCCGGGATACGAACTGTGCCAGCGCAGCTGGCTGTTCGTCTTCGCGATCGCATTGCACAATCTGCCCGAGGGAATGGCGATGGGCGTGAGCTTTGCACAGGGCGACATGGCGGTCGGCTTGCCATTGAGCGCCGCGATTGCGATCCAGGATATTCCGGAAGGACTGGCAGTCGCGCTGGCGCTGCGCAGCTCGGGCATGAAACCCTGGACTGCCGTGTTGATCGCTGCAGCGAGCGGCTTGCTGGAGCCGGTTGGTGCGCTGCTGGGCGTGGGCTTGTCGAGCGGACTGGCATTTGCCTACCCGCTTGGCCTGGGGGTGGCCGCTGGCGCGATGATTTTCGTCGTCTCGCATGAAGTGATACCGGAAACCCATCGCAACGGCCATCAAACGCCAGCCACGATGGGCTTGATGGCCGGGTTTGCGTTGATGCTGTTGCTCGATACCGCGCTGGGCTGAATGTCAGATTGCAGCTCTTTTCACAGCTGGAAGCGCCGCAGCGGCGCTTCCAGTGCATTTTTCAAACCATCTTTCAAGTCCGGCGTCTCATCTTTCAGTTCGACGCCGCTCAGTTGGCGCTGGTGCGCCTGCGACATCAGATAGTGCAGCTTGTAAGCGGCCTCCTCATACGATAATCCGGCCGCGCGCACGTTGGAAATGCAATTGCGGCGCTGGTCGGTCAAGCCCACGCGCGGCGCCCACGTCAGGTACAAGCCCATGCTGTCCGGCGAGCTGAGTCCCGGGCGCTCGCCGATCAAGACCAGCACCATCTTTGCGCTCAATAACTGCCCGACTTCATCGCCGATCGCGACCCGACCTTGACACACGATCGCGATCGGTGCCAGCGACCAGTTTTCCGGTGCCAGGCGCTGCATCAGGCTGCGCAGCAATGGCGCCGCATGGCGCTCGATCGCCAGCGCCGACAAGCCATCGGCGATCACGATGGCCAGATCAACTGCGTCAGCAGCAGCGAGCCCGGTCAGGGTCTGGACCGAAGCCGCGTCGAGCCGGCGCCCCAGATCGGGCCGCTGCAAATAGCGATCGCGGCTGTCGGCGGCGCTGTGCAAGGCGATGCAGGTTGAACCGAGCGCACTCACCTGGCCCAGAGCTTCTTGCAGCGCCGCCACATCGAGCGCTCTGTGCACTGCATCGCGCGCGCCGGCATGGGCCAGCTGGAAATCGAGTTGGGCCTTGGTGGGCAAGCTGACGCCGCTGCGCCCGAGCGCGATGCGCGCTGGCGTGAATTGCCGCAGCGCCTGCCAGGGATTGGGGATCACCGTTTTCCGGTCCATGCTTTCTCCTTCATTGTCATTGTGCGTCATCCCAGGCGCAGCAGCGCCGGCTTGAACGCCGCAGGCAAGCTGGTCGCCAGCTGTCCGGCGCCATCGATGATCTGCATCTGGCGCAGCCAGGCGTCGAATTCTGGCGCCGGCTTCAGTCGCAGCACGCGGCGCGCATACAGCGCATCGTGGAACGAGGTGCTCTGGTAATTGAGCATCACGTCATCCGAACCGGGGATGCCCATCACGAAGTTGCAACCGGCCGCACCCAGCATCGTCAGCAGCACATCCATGTCATCCTGATCGGCCTCGGCGTGGTTGGTGTAGCAGACATCGCAGCCCATCGGCAAGCCCAGCAGCTTGGCGCAGAAATGGTCTTCCAGCGCGGCGCGGATGATCTGCTTGCCGTCGTACAAATATTCAGGCCCGATGAAGCCGACTACGGTGTTGACCAGCAAAGGCTTGAACTTGCGCGCCACCGCATAGGCGCGCGCCTCGCATGTTTGCTGATCCATCCCGTGATGGGCATAGGCCGACAAGGCGCTACCCTGCCCGGTCTCGAAATACATCACATTGTCGCCGACGGTGCCGCGCCCCAGCGACAATGCCGCTTGCCTGGCTTCATCGAGCAGGTTCAAGTTGATGCCAAAGCTTTGATTGGCCGCCTCGGTGCCGGCGATCGACTGGAACACCAGATCGACCGGCGCGCCGCGCTCGATCGCCGCGATGGTGTTGGTCACGTGCGTCAACACGCAAGACTGGGTCGGAATGGCGTAGCGCGCAATGATCTCGTCCAGCATGGAAACGATCTTGATCACTTGCGGCACATTGTCGCTGGCCGGATTGATGCCGATCACCGCGTCGCCGCTGCCGTACAGCAAACCGTCCAATACGCTGGCGGCGATGCCGGACGCATCGTCGAGCGGATGGTTCGGTTGCAAGCGTGTCGAGAGCCGCTGTTCCAGTCCGAGCGTATTGCGAAAGCCGGTCACGACCCGGCACTTGCGCGCCACCAGGACCAGATCCTGGATCCGCATGATCTTCGATACCGCCGCTGCCATTTCAGGCGTGATACCCGCTGCGGTCTTGGCCAGCACCAGTTCATCGACCGCATCGCCGAGCAGCCAGTTGCGAAAGTCGCCCACTGTCAGATGCGAAATCGCACCGAACGCCTGTGCATCGTGCTCGTCGATGA
>CANFGA010000417.1 GCA_947446335.1 Oxalobacteraceae bacterium
GGTGCATGTCTTCTATACGATGTTTGGCATTGGACTCATCATCGCCAATTCGCCTTCGCTGTTTTCCGTCATCAAGATCGCCGGCGCCTTGTATTTGATCGTGATCGGTTGGAAAACCTTCCGCAACCAGGGCAAGCTGGTCATCGATCTGCAGGTTGAGGCTCCTGTATCGCGCTTTCAGGTATTGCTCAATGGCTTCTTGACCAATGCACTGAACCCGAAGACGACGCTGTTCGTCATCAGCACCTATACCCAGGTGGTGCGGGCCGGGACGCCGCTGACGATCCAATTCGGCTATGGGCTGTTCATGTCCGCCATCCACTTCATTTGGTTTGCACTGGTCGCTCTGCTTTTCTCGCAACAGACGTTTCGCTCGCGCATGATCAGTCACCAGAACGTGATCGACAAATTGATCGGTTCGGTTTTGATGGGTCTGGGCGTGTCCCTGGCCTTCACCAATATGAGTCACTAACAAGCCCGGAGAGGAAAGCAATGAACATCGCATGTATCGATCTGGAGGGTGTACTGGCGCCAGAAATGTGGCCGCACATCGGACTGTGCGCCGGTATTCCCGGGTTGGCCATCACGACGCGGGAAGAACCGGATTATCCGCAGCTGATGCGACGACGTATTGCCTTGTTGCGCCAACATGGATTAAAGCTGAACGACGTGCAGCGCATCGTGGCCAGGCTGCCGGTGCTGGATGGCGCAGCCGATTTCGTATCGGCGTTAGGGCGTGACTATCGTGTGCTGGTGGTTTCCGACGCCTTTACCGAGCTGGCGGCCCAATTCTGCGCACCGCTTGGCGCACCGGAATTTCAATGTCACCGGCTCTCGGTCGCGAGCGATGGATTTATTGATGGTTGCCATTTCCTGCCACGGCGAGGAAAAGAAGAAACCGTGCGTGTTTTTCAGGAAGCAGGACACCACGTTCTCGCCGTGGGAGATGCCTTTAATGATCTGGCCATGCTGCATCTGGCCGACCTGAGTTTTTTGTTTCGGCCATCGCAACAAACTATCAACGCCGCTGGCCACTTGCGCGTCGTTGGATGTTATGACGACATTTTGCGCGCCGTCGAGGATCACCACGTCCGCCAATGAACGAGAGGTCGCGCATCGGCGTCATCCTTGTTGGACCAGCTTCAAGCTGGCGTCTCGTGCCCGCATGATGGTTTGTCGGGTCGTCTTGAATTCGCGCGCGATCGCTGCAATGCTGGCGCCGGCAGCGAGGCGCTCTACGACTGCGGCTCGTGCCTGCGTAGTGAGCGCCGGCGGTCGGCCAAACTGCTTGCCTGCAGCTCTGGCCCGGATCATTCCCGATTGCGTGCGCTCGATCAGCAGATCCCGTTCGAATTCAGCCACAGCAGCGATAACCTGCATGGTCATCTTTCCTGCCGCACTGGTGAGATCAACACCCCCAAGAGCAAGGCAATGCACGCGGACGCCAGAGCTTGCCAGTTGCTCGACGGTGGCCCGGACATCCATCGCATTGCGCCCAAGTCGGTCAAGCTTGGTGACGACAAGCACATCCCCCGGTTCCATCCGATCAATCAGCTTCGTAAAGCCTGGCCGCTGTTTTGCGGCTACGGAGCCGCTGATGGTTTCTTCAATCAGCCGGCGCGCCTCGATCGCGAATCCGGCCGCCTTGATTTCCAGGCGTTGATTCTGGGTGGTCTGGTCGAGGGTGGAAACGCGGCAGTAAGCAAAAACGCGTGGCATGGTCTGCTTTTCATCCGAAAGGGGAGTACGAATTATAGCTTGCATCCGAAATGCAATTGGCATACTTTCGTACATACATCAAAACTTCTGTCCGAAATCGCTCGGTTTCGGACAGATCCGGCGTCTGTATTTCCTTATCGATGTTCCACTGCGCAGTTTCCACTTGGTGAGCTCAATCCATGGCAAGAATGAAAATTTTCAATACGCTGGAGGAGGATGCATTCGAATCCCCACCGGTGTTCAACAGCGTCGAGCGCAAGCGGTTCTTTTCCTTGCCGTTGATGCTCGAAAGCTCGATGGCGACCCTGCGTACTCCGGTCAATAAAGTGTGCTTCTTGGTATCGGCCGGTTACTTCAAGGCGCGCCGCAAATTCTTTGCTCGGCAATTTCGCCAAGCGGATATCGACTACGTCGCGCGGCAGATTGGTGTCAACCCGGCCGAGGTGACGATCGAGTCGTATAGCAAGGAAACCTACGCGCGTCATCAACGTGCCATTCTGGAATACTTCGGCTGCAGCCCGTTCGACGAAACAGCGAAAATTTCCACCGCAAGCGAGATCGCAGCTTTGGTTCGTGTTCAATTTCGGCCCAAGCTGATACTTCTGGAAATTATCCAAGTCCTGACCCGCAAGAAAATTGCCATCCCCAGCTACAACGTGCTGGCCGACTTGATCGTCTTGGCTCTCAATGGACATCAGCACGCACTCAACAAGATCATCGACGACTGCCTTAACCAAAATCAACGCACCAGTCTCGACGATTTGTTGGAAAAAGAATCCGGCAACGGGACCGGTGAAGAATGGCGTTACCGCCTTACGTTGCTAAAAAAACCTTACCAGTCCACCCAACCGTCGAAAATAAAAGCCAATCTGGCCGACCTGAACACCTTGCAAGCGCTCTATCTCAGCATCAAGCCAGTGGTGCAGCGCCTGAACTTGAGTGACGAGTGCATACGCTACTACGCTTACTCGGTCATCAAGGCACAGATCCCCCAAGTCTCGCGCCGCGCCGATGAAGACCGTTACCTGCACCTCATCGCCTTCATCGTGTATCAAACTTTCAAACTCAATGACACTTTGATCGATACGCTACTCCACGCCGTCCAGGCTGTAGCCAATACTGCGGAGAAGGATCAAAAAGAAGCCTATTTTCAAGGCCGCGAGCAACGCAACCAGTCCTTTTCGGCGTTGGTTGACAAGCTGAGGCAGAACGTCCAAGAGACGCTATCGGCGATCAGGCACATCGTCGCCGATGACCAACTGAGCAACAATCAAAAAGTCGCCTTGATCGACACCGCGCTCAATACGGGAAGCGCCAAGCCAGCGCAGGTCGAGATGCAAATCGACGAATTCCAGAAGAATGCGGTGAAGCTCCAGCAGGGTCAGGATTTCTTCGCGTTGCTGGAGGCGCGCTCGCTCAAGCTGCAACACCGCGTCGCCGACATCGTGCGCCAGGTGCAGTTTGCGCCGAACTGCAGCAAGCCGACGTTGTGGGAGGCTTTGCGGCATTACCAAAAAAATGACGGCAACATCGACAAAAGCGCGCCTACTGGTTTCCTGCTGGCCGAGCAGCGCGCCGTACTGACTGCGTCAGACGGCAAATTCCGGATCTCGTTGTACAAGGCGTTGCTCTTTATCGACATTGCCGATGCCATCAAGTCGGGCGCGTTGAATCTGATCCACTCGGAGAAATACCGATCTCTCGACGAATATCTGATTCCGAAGGTGGATTGGGACGCGCACCGTGCCGAGTACCTGAAACGGGCTCAGCTCGACGGCTTCGCCGACTGTAAAGCCACCTTGAGCGCGCTTGATCAAGAACTCGATGCCAGTTACCAGAGAACCAACGAGAATTTCAAATCAGGAAAAAATCCTTATCTGACGAAGCGCGCCAACGGCACTTTTCATGTGAGTACGCCCAAGCAGGACGAGGTGGAATGCCTTTCTCTGGGGACATTTTTTCCCGAAAGAAAATATATCTCGATGCTTGAGATGCTGGCGACGGTGGATCACGCGACGCATTTTCTCGACGAATTCGAGCA
>CANFGA010000418.1 GCA_947446335.1 Oxalobacteraceae bacterium
CTCGGGCGAGGCGCGAAAGCGGCTGCCATCAACGCTCACCGCATGGCCCTGCAGCCAGTCGCGCAAACCCGACACCGGCAGCGGCCAGCCCAGCACCTGCGCGCTCAAGGTATCGATATCGGCCGCCTCGCGTGGCACCTGATCGCCTTGCGTCAGACGCGCCACGCCGGGCTCGACCTCGATTTGCGCGATGGTCTGCCCCAGCGGCGAAGCGAGGCTGACGCTGGTGCGCCGGGCGCTTTGTTGCCAGCCGAACTTGCCCGACAGCGATTCGCTCTTGCCATTGTTCTGGTAATTGACCGAAATCCGGCCCGACAATGCGATTTCTTCGCTGTAGGGCGCGACCCGGTTCGACGAGGCCGGCGGCGGCGTCGCGCAACCGGCCAGCAGCGCGCAAACGAGCAGGCAAGTGCCTGCGATGATGTTTTTCATGTTGCAAGAACCTTTAGTGAGGGGGCGCAGATCGGGCCCGCAAGCGCGGGGCGGGCATGCAGAAAAAGCCCGAATGCCTATCGATGCAGAGTAAATCAGAGGCTCAGATTGAGACGCATCAGCATGTCTTTCAACGCGATACTGCCAGGCTCCTTGGCGTGGACTTCGCGCCACAAGGTCCAGGCATCGGCCTGATCGCCCTTTTGCCAAAGCACTTCACCCAGGTGCAACGCGATTTCGGCATCGCTGCGCAGCGCATGGGCGCGCCGCAGCAATTGCTCGGCTTGCTCCAGATTACCCATCCGAAATTCCACCCAACCCATGCTATCCATGATGAACGGGTCGGCGGGCGCCAGCGCCAACGCTTGCGTGATCAAGGCATGGGCTTCCGGCAGACGAATATTGTGTTCGGCGAATGCATAACCGAGCGCATTGTAAGCATGGTGATTGTCTGGCGCCAGCGCGATCACGCGCCGCAAGCTCGCCTCCATCACATCGAGCCGCTTCATTTTTTCAGCCGCCAGCGCAAAGTCGTACAACAGGTCGACACTGCCTGGGAAGCGCTTGACGCCGCTTTCCAGCACCGTGTAAGCGCCCTCGCCATCGCCGGCATCGCGCAAGACCTGGGCCTCGGTCAGCACGATCCTGGTTTGCTCGCCAGCATCTTCGGTTTTGATAGACGATAGCAACTTGCGGCTTGCGTCGAGATCGCCGCGCCGGGCCAGCAATTGGGCGCGCCCGATGCCGGCGCTGAAAAATGCGGGGGCGTCGCTGGGATCGACCTTTTCCAGCCAGCCCAGCGCGGCGTCGATGTCAGGGCGCTCTTGCGCGATCTGGGACAGGATCATCAACACCTTCGATGCATCGCGCTCATCGCCGGGGCGTTTTTCTTGCACTGCCAGGAATTGCTTGAAATACGCTTCGGCCGCCGGCACATCTTCGATCTGCATCGACATCACGCCCAGCGCATACAGCGTGGCCAGATTCTCGGGCTGAGCCTTGAGCAAGATCAGAAATTGCTGGCGCGCCGGCGCAAATTGCTTTTGCTCGATCAAGAGGCGCGCATAGGCTGCCCTCGCTTCGCGTGCCTCGGGATTCGCTTCCAGAAAGGCGCCCAGCAAGGTGGTGGCGGCGGCGGCATCCGAACCCACCTGCGCCAGCGTCAAGATGGCCAGTTCGGAATCGGGTTTCAGCGCCAGCGCCTGCCTCGCTTCGCGCACCGCACGCGCGCCATCGCCGTTGGCAAATGCGCCTTGCGCCAGCACCAGATGCGCTTCCTGCATGTCGAGATAAGGCGTCAAGGCCCGCTCCAGCAATGCAAAAGCGGCGCCCTTGTCCTTGGCCCGGCTCAGCACTTGCTGCATCTGGAACATCAGCAGTGGGCGCGCGCCAGGCGCTGCTTCGCGCAAATTCTTGCTGAACACTTGCTCTGCTTCATCGAGGCTGTCACCTAACACCGCGAAGGCCAGAAAATACTGGCTCGCCTGCTGCGAATCGGGTGCCAGCGTGCGCCACAAGCGGATCGCCGCCAGCGCCTCGCCACCCTGCTTGACTGCCAGCGCCATTTCGGCGGCGCGCTGCGCGATGCGCGGGTCGCGCGTCTGCTGCGCAATGCTCATCAACGTGACATACGGACCCTGCCACAGGCCGAGCTTGAATTCGAGTTCGGCGCGGGTCAGCTTGTAGAGCAGATCGGCGCTCAATTCGACGTTCGGCAAGGCCGTATCGGACTCGGGCATTGCAGGCTCGACGTTATCGACTTGCGCGGGCGCGGCCGTGGAGGGTGCGGCGGCCGCCGCAGTGGTCGCATCTTGCGCCGCAGCAGTGCCAGCCGACAACAGGGCAGTGAGAGTTACAATGGCGAAAACGTTTTTCAAGGGATGATCCTGGATGAGCGCGCAAACAGTGATTCTACGCCCAACCCATCGCTTGCGTGGGTTAGCCTGGGGTTGTCGCGCAGCGCCAGCACCCCCTTCCACCGCTGCCTGAACATTGCCCTGATTTTTACATGCCAGAATTGCCAGAAGTTGAAGTTACCCGCCGCGGCGTCGCGCCCTATCTCGAAGGCCATGTGGTGCAGACGGTGGTGCTGCGCCGCAGCGGTTTGCGCTGGCCCTTTCCGCCAGAGCTGGAGCATACACTGGTGGGCCGCACCATCTTGCGCACCGGGCGGCGCGGCAAATACCTGCTGATCGTCTTCGAGCACGGGACCCTGATCATCCATCTGGGCATGTCGGGTCATCTGCGCGTGCTGCCTTTGATGACGCCGCCGCAAAAGCACGACCATGTCGATATCGTCGTCGACGGCACGACCGGCTACGAGTTGTTGCGCATGACCGATCCGCGCCGCTTCGGCGCCGTGCTGTGGCACGACGCCAAGGAAGGCCCGGTAACTGATCATTTGTTGCTGCGCAAACTGGGCGTGGAGCCGCTGGAAGACGGCTTTTCCGGCTTGCTGTTGCACCGCGAAACGCGCCGCCGCAGCGCCGCCATCAAGCAAGTGCTGCTGGCCGGCGATATCGTGGTCGGGGTCGGCAATATTTATTGCTCGGAAAGCCTGTTTCGGGCCGGCATCAACCCGAAGACACCGGCCAACCGGATTTCGCTCGAGCGCTACGACAAACTGGCGCTGGCCATTCGCGACATCCTGGCCGCCGCCATCATCCAGGGCGGCAGCACCTTGCGCGATTTTGTCGGCGTCAATGGCCAGTCGGGCTATTTCCAGCAATCGTATTTCGTCTACGATCGGGCCGACGTGCCATGCCGCATCTGCGGCACCCCGGTGCGCCAGTTCAAGCAAGGCCAGCGCTCGACCTTTTATTGCATCAATTGCCAACATTGATTGTCAGCATTGATTGCCAACATTGATTGCCAACATTGACGCTTCCAGCACCATCGATCAAGGATTTCCCATGACCCATCCCAGTGCAACGCCCTGCCAATTGGCCGATCCGAGCTTTTCCAGCGCGGTGATCACATGGCAAAGGCAACACGGGCGCCAGACGCTGCCATGGCAAAACACGCGCGACGCGTATCTGATCTGGCTCTCGGAAATCATGTTGCAGCAGACCCAGGTGGCGGCGGTGCTCGGTTATTACGCGCGCTTCCTGCAGCGCTTCCCGACCTTGCTCGACTTGGCGCAAGCGCCACTGGAAGACGTGATGGCGCAGTGGAGCGGCCTGGGCTACTACACCCGGGCGCGCAACCTGCACCGCTGCGCGCAGCGCGTGCAAGCCCAATACCATGGCGTGTTTCCATCCGATCCGGCCTTGCTGGCCGACTTGCCCGGGATCGGGC
>CANFGA010000419.1 GCA_947446335.1 Oxalobacteraceae bacterium
GTGCCTTGCAACTGGATGTGGATGGTGTCGTCGGGCAAGCCGGCATGGCCATAGCGCTGCGCCACTTCACCCGAGAGCATGGTGCCGACGGTGCGGTTCAGGTTGCGCACCGGCGAAATGAACGAGACCCGCTCGCCTTTTTCCAGCGCCGCGCGCGCTTGCGCGATCAGCTTGTGATCGAGTGCCTTTTCCAGCGCATGTTCCTGAGTTTCGGTGTGGTGCACCGACTGACCTTCGGTCGCTTGCGGCTGATGGAAGATCGCTGCAAAATCGAGACCGCGCGCTTTCCAGTGCGTGATCGCTTGCGATTTGTCGAGCAAGTCGACGCGTCCGATCAATTCATCGTAAGTGCGGATGCCCAGCTGCGCCATCAATTGACGCGCTTCTTCGGCCACAAAAAAGAAATAGTTGACCACATATTCAGGCTTGCCCGAGAACTTCGCGCGCAGCACCGGGTCTTGCGTCGCGACGCCGACCGGGCACGTGTTCAGATGGCACTTGCGCATCATGATGCAACCCTCGACCACCAGCGGCGCGGTCGCAAAACCGATTTCATCGGCGCCCAGCATCGCGGCGATGACGACATCGCGCCCGGTCTTCATCTGGCCATCGGCCTGGACGCGGATGCGGCTGCGCAAGCCATTCAAGACCAGCGTTTGCTGGGTTTCGGCCAGACCGAGTTCCCACGGCGTGCCGGCATGCTTGACCGACGACAGCGGCGAAGCGCCGGTGCCGCCGTCATGGCCTGCGACGACGACATGGTCGGCCTTGGCCTTGGTGACACCGGCCGCAACCGTGCCGATGCCCACTTCCGAGACCAGTTTGACCGAGATCGAGGCGCGCGGATTGGCATTCTTCAAATCGTGGATCAGCTGAGCCAGATCTTCGATCGAATAGATATCATGGTGTGGCGGCGGCGAAATCAAGCCCACGCCCGGCACCGAAAAGCGCAGGCTGGCGATGTATTCAGACACTTTATGGCCCGGCAACTGGCCGCCTTCGCCCGGCTTGGCGCCCTGCGCCATCTTGATCTGGATCTGATCGGCAGAATTCAAGTAAGCGGTCGTCACGCCGAAACGCCCGGATGCCACTTGCTTGATGCGCGAGCGCAAGGAATCACCGTCTTGCAAAGGAATGTCGGCCAGCACCTGATCGCTGCCGATGACGGATGCCATCGTCTCGCCCTGGCGGATCGGTATCCCTTTCAATTCGCGGGTATAGCGCTGCGGATCTTCGCCGCCTTCGCCGGTGTTCGACTTGCCGCCGATGCGGTTCATCGCCACGGCCAGCGTCGCATGCGCTTCGGTGCTGATCGAGCCGAGCGACATCGCGCCGGTCGCGAAACGCTTGACGATTTCCTTGGCCGGTTCGACTTCATCGAGCGCGATCGCCTTGCTCGGATCGAGCTTGAACTCGAACAGACCGCGCAGCGTCATGTGGCGACGGCTCTGGTCGTTGATGATCTGCGCGTATTCCTTGTAGCTGGAAAAATTGTTGCTGCGGGTCGCATGCTGCAGCTTCGCGATCGCATCCGGGGTCCACATGTGTTCTTCGCCGCGCACGCGGTAAGCATATTCGCCGCCGGCATCGAGGCTGTGCGCCAGCACAGGATCGGGGCCGAACGCCAGATTGTGCAGGCGCAGCGCTTCGTCAGCCACTTCGAACACGCCGATGCCTTCGACATTCGATGCGGTGCCCCTGAAGTACTTGTTGACCAGCGACTTGTTGAGACCGATCGCTTCGAAGATCTGCGCGCCGCAATACGACATGTAAGTCGAAATGCCCATCTTCGACATCACCTTCATCAAGCCCTTGCCGATCGCCTTCGTGTAGTTGTAGACGGCGTCTTCGGCCGACAGCGTGCCCGGCATCCCTTGCGCCGCGTCGGCCAAAGTTTCCATCGCCAGGTAGGGATGGACCGCTTCCGCGCCATAACCTGCCAGCAACGCGAAGTGATGCGTTTCGCGCGCCGAACCGGTTTCGACCACCAGACCGGTCGATGCGCGCAAGCCCTGGCTGACCAGGTGCTGATGCACGGTCGAGGTTGCCAGCAGCGCCGGAATCGCGACGTGCTCGGCCGAGACCGCACGGTCCGACAAGATCAGAATGTTGTGGCCCGACTTGACGGCGTCGACCGCTTCCGCGCACAGCGAGGCGAGACAGGCTTCGATCCCTTCCTTGCCCCATGCCAGCGGATAGCAGATGTTCAATTCATACGACTTGAACTTGCCACGGGTATGCGCGCTGATGTGGCGCAGGCGCGTCATGTCGTCGAAACCGAGCACCGGCTGCGACACTTCGAGGCGCATCGGCGGATTGATGTTGTTGGTATCTAACAAGTTCGGTTTCGGGCCGATGAACGAGACCAGCGACATTACCATCGCTTCGCGGATCGGGTCGATCGGCGGGTTCGTCACTTGCGCGAACAATTGCTTGAAATAATGGTAGAGCGGCTTGAGCTTGTTCGACATCACCGCCAGCGGCGAATCGTTGCCCATCGAACCGGTCGCTTCTTCGCCGGTCATGGCCATCGGCAACATCAGGAATTTCAAGTCTTCTTGCGTGTAGCCAAATGCCTGCTGACGGTCCAGCAGCGATGCCAGCGCCTTTTCTCCAGGCGCCGCCGTGCCCAGCGGCAGCGGGCTCGTGCCCAGCTTGATGTCGCCCAGGCGGATGCGCACCGCATTGATCCACGCCTTGTACGGCTTGGCGTTGGCATACATGCTCTTCAATTCGGCATCGTCGATGATGCGGCCCGCTTCCAGGTCGATCAGGAACATCTTGCCAGGCTGCAAGCGCCACTTCTGGATGATCTTCGATTCCGGGATCGGCAACACGCCCGATTCGGACGCCATCACCACCAGATCGTCGTCGGTGACGATGTAGCGCGCCGGGCGCAAGCCATTGCGATCGAGCGTGCCGCCGATATGACGACCATCGGTGAATGCAATCGCGGCCGGGCCGTCCCACGGCTCCATCATCGCCGCATGGTATTCATAGAACGCGCGCCGGTTGGCATCCATCGTCGCATGGTTTTCCCACGCTTCGGGAATCATGATCATCATCGCCTGAGCGATCGGATAGCCTGCCATCAGCAACAGTTCGAGCGCATTGTCGAAACAGGCGGTGTCGGACTGGCCTTCATAGATCAAGGGGAACAATTTCTTCAAGTCGTCGCCCAGCACGGACGACTTCATGATGCCTTCGCGTGCGCGCATCCAGTTGAAATTGCCCTTGACGGTGTTGATTTCGCCGTTGTGGGCAACCAGGCGGTACGGGTGGGCCAGCGGCCACTCGGGGAAGGTGTTGGTCGAAAAACGCTGATGCACCAGCGCCAGCGCCGAGATGCAGCGCCCATCTTGCAAGTCCTTGAAGTAGACGCCAACCTGGTCGGCCAGCAGCAAGCCCTTGTAGACGATGGTGCGCGCCGACATCGATGGCACGAAGAATTCCTTGCCATGCAACAGTTTCAAGGCCTGGATCGCGTGGCCGGACGATTTGCGGATCACATACAGTTTGCGCTCGAGCGCATCGGTGACCATGATGTCCTGGCCGCGGCCGATGAAGATCTGGCGGATCACCGGCTCGGTCAGGCGCACCGTCGGCGACATCGGCATGTCCGAGTCGACCGGCACATTGCGCCAGCCCAGAACGACCTGGCCTTCGGCGCGCACGGCGCGCTCGATTTCCTGTTCGCAGGCGATGCGCGATGCATTTTCCTTGGGCA
>CANFGA010000420.1 GCA_947446335.1 Oxalobacteraceae bacterium
CAGTTGCGCGAACTCGAAAGGGCGGCCCAGGAAGCCCAATTCGCGCACAAGTCGCAGCGCAGCAAGATCGACGAATTGCGTCGCAATATCGTCACCGCCAGCACCCAGGCGACACAACTGGCAGCGAGCCTGCAAGCGGGTCAACTGGAACTGGACAATCTCGATAGCGACGCCTTCGATGATGGCTTGCAAGCGTTGCTGGCGCGCCGCGTCAGCGGCGAGAGTGCGTTGTCCAGTGCGCGCCAGGAACTCGATCAGGTCGCGCAGCAATTGCGCGCTCTGGAGGACGCACGCACGCAGGCCGAGCGCAGTTTGCAACCGCAGCGCGACAAGATCATGGAGCTGCAGTTGAAGGAACAGGCCGCGCGCTTGAGCGTGGAGCAATTCGAGCAGCAATTGCACGATGCCGGCGCCGATCAGGTGGCGCTGGGGCAAAAGCTGCACCCGGAGCTACGCCCATCGTATCTGCAAGGCGAGGTCACCCGCTTGAACAATGCGCTGACGGCGCTGGGCTCGGTCAATCTGGCAGCGCTCGACGAACTGGCGCAGGCGTCGGACCGGAAGAATTTTCTGGATGCGCAAAACGCCGACTTGACCGAAGCCATCAGCACGCTGGAAGATGCGATCCACAAGATCGACAAGGAAACGCGCGAGTTGTTGCAAGACACTTTCGACCAGGTCAACCGCCATTTTTCCGAACTGTTTCCCATCCTGTTCGGCGGCGGCCAGGCCAGGCTGACGATGACTGGCGACGAAATTCTCGACTCCGGCGTGCAAGTGATGGCGCAGCCGCCGGGCAAGAAGAACGCCACCATCCACCTGCTGTCGGGGGGCGAAAAAGCGCTGACCGCGACGGCACTGGTATTTTCGATGTTTCGCCTGAATCCGGCCCCGTTTTGCCTGCTCGATGAAGTCGATGCACCGCTAGATGATGCCAATACCGAACGTTTTTGCAAGATGGTGCAGCGGATGTCAGAACAAACCCAATTCCTTTTCATTTCGCATAACAAGATTGCGATGGAAATGGCCAATCAATTGATCGGTGTGACGATGCAGGAGCAGGGTGTGTCGCGCATCGTGGCAGTGGAGCTGGAAGCCGCTGCAAATTTCGCTAACGAGGCCCAAGCAGCATGACCGACCTACAAATGAGTTTGATCGCAGCCGGAGGCGTGTTCATCGTCGGCGTTTTTTCCTACAATAAATGGCAGGAGCACAAGGCCAAGAAGAGCGTCGAGCGCGCCTTCGCCAGCGATCACGACGACGTACTGATGCGCCCTGAGGATCCCGAATCGGGCCCGGTGGCGCGCCACGAACCGAGCTTCGACGGCGTCCTGGCCGCTGCGATGGATCCCGAGCAGGCGATCGAGGCGCAAGTGGCCGTCGGCCAGGTTCCCAGCGCTGCAGTCGATCTGGCCACCAGCCTGGTCGACCCGTTGATCGATTGCCTGCTGCCGCTGGCGCTGGAAGCGCCGGTGCGCGGCGACAAGATCTTGCCGGTGTTGCAGACGCTGCGTCTGGTGGGCAACAAGCCGGTGCATTACATCGGTTTGCACGTGAATGGCGATTGGGAACCGATCGTTCATGGCGGCGTCTACACCAAGCTGCAAGGCGGCATACAGTTGGCCAGTCGCAGCACGGCGCTCAATGAAATAGAATACTCCGAACTGGTGACGCGCCTGCGCAGCGTGGCTGACGAGATCGGCGCCGAACCCGAGATCCCGGACATGGTCGAGGTGATGGCCGAGGCGCGCACGCTGCATCATTTCGTGGCCGGTCACGACGCCCAGCTCGGCGTCAACTTGCACAGCAACGGCGCGCCGTGGGCGATCTCGACTTTGCTCGGCGCGCTGGAGCGCCAGGGTTTCGATCTGCGCCCGGACGGGCGTTTCGTGATGCCCGACGGCGACGGTGCATTCCTGTTTTCGCTCTCGACCAATGCCACGCTCGGTGAAGAAACCACGTTGCGCCTGACCTTGCTGCTCGATGTGCCGTGCGTGGCGCCGGTGCGCGATGGCTTTGGCGCGATGGTCGCTTGCTGCAAGTCGCTGATGGTGCGGCTCGATGCGACCATCGTCGACGATGGCAACCAGGCCTTGTCGGATGTGGCGCTGGAAGAAATTGCCGGGCAGGTGCAGGAATTCTACGCCGAGATGGAAGCGGCCGACATTCCCGCCGGCTCCAGCCGTGCGCTGCGCCTGTTCAGTTGAACATGGCAGCGAGCATGAAGCCGGGCACGATGGCGACGATGCTGCCCTCGGCCGACGCCTCGGCCCAGGCCAGTGATCAAGCCGAGATGGCCGAACTGGTGCGCGAATTGAACCGGCTCGGCCACGCCTATCACGTGCTCGATGCGCCCCTGGCGCCCGATGCGCATTACGATCTGCTGTTTGCCCGCTTGCAGCAACTCGAAGCGCTGCACCCGCAGTCGATTGCAGTGGACTCGCCGACGCAGCGAGTCGGCGCAGCGCCGCTGCCGCAATTCGATCAAGTCGTGCATAGCGTGCCGATGCTCTCGCTCAACAACGGCTTTTCCGATGACGACATCATCGCCTTCGACCGTCAGGTCAGGAAAGGACTGGATCTGAGCCCGGATCTGGAAGGCGATGCCCAAGTCGAGTATGCCGCTGAGCTGAAATTCGATGGCCTGGCGATCAACTTGCGTTACGAGCATGGCGTGTTCGTGCAAGCGGCTACGCGCGGCGATGGCGCCACCGGCGAAGACGTGACCGCCAACATCCGCACCGTGCGCAGCATTCCGCTGCGCTTGCACGGGGCCAACGTGCCGGCGGTGCTCGATGTGCGCGGCGAGGTGCTGATGCGCAAGCGCGATTTTGCCAGCTTGAACCAGCGTCAGCGCGCAGCCGGCTTGAAGGAATTCGCCAACCCGCGCAATGCGGCCGCGGGCAGCTTGCGCCAGCTCGATTCGCGCATCACGGCGCGCCGCAGCCTGAGTTTCTTTGCCTATGGCGTGGGGGCCTTGGACGGTGCGGCCATGCCGTCATCGCATGCGGCGCTGATGGACTGGTATCTCGAACTGGGCGTGCCGGTCTCGAACGAGCGCGCCGTGGTGCAAGGCGCTGCCGGCTTGCTGGCCTATTTCGCCGATATGGCAACCCGGCGCGCCGACTTGCCGTATGAAATCGATGGCGTCGTCTACAAGGTCAATGCGCTCGCCGCACAACAGCAACTCGGCTTTGTCGCGCGCGCCCCGCGTTATGCGCTGGCCCACAAATTTCCAGCCGAAGAGGCATTGACGACGGTGCAAGAGATCGAAGTCCAGGTCGGGCGCACCGGTGCCATCACGCCGGTGGCGCGCCTGGCACCGGTGTTTGTGGGCGGCGTTACCGTCACCAATGCCACCTTGCACAATGAAGATGAAGTGCGGCGCAAGGATATCCGGATCGGTGATACCGTCGTGGTGCGCCGGGCCGGCGATGTGATCCCCGAAGTGGTCAGTTTCGTCGAGGCGCTGCGCCCGCTTGACGCGCGCGAATTTATCATGCCGCGCGCTTGCCCGGTCTGCGGCTCGCCCATCGTCAAGGGTGACGATGAAGTCATCGCGCGCTGTTCGGGCGGCTGGACTCACTGCGCGGCGCAAAAGAAGGGCGGTTTGATGCATTTCGTCTCGCGCCGCGCGTTGGACGTCGAAGGTCTCGGCGACCAGTTGATCGAGCAATTGGTCGACAAAGGAGTGATCGGC